>CAIOJS010000134.1 GCA_903858655.1 uncultured bacterium
AGGTACATCCAAATGCGTCTACAACGGTCACAGTATATTGAAAAACTCCTCCGGAATCGGGAACAATCCTAATTGTACTGTCGTTAACCACACTAAAAAATGAGCCAGTCCAGTAAACTGTATCAATAGGCACACTATAAGACCAAGCTGATGGTAATAAATTTGGATTCAGATTTAATTCCCACCAAAATATATATCCATTATCTACTGCCCAGTTATCGCAAATTTGGAGGTTCCATGTACCATTTAATGGGCATCCTATTAGCCCTGTAAACGGATTATCTGGAGTGAAATAGTTTGTATGATTAATTGTATCTGCTGCTGGAATTGGAGAAACACCTGCATCCAGGTTATTTAATGTTCCCTGTTGTGCGTAAACTGATGACCATCCATAAACCCATGGGATTCCTGGAGGATTGGCAGCCGGATTACAGTAGTCAGAACCAACATCATCAAGAGCTTGACCTAAATATGAACCTCCGGAGTGGTCATTTCCGTCAAGCACCAAAGTGGTGCCGTTCGGACAAATAATTGAAAAACCAAGGTCCCCAGCAAAAGAGTGTTCAATACTCATAGTAATAGATAGTATATCTGAAGCATTTTGAATGGTCTGACCCGGTAAAAAACTATTAAAAGTAACAAAAGTATTGTAGCAACTCGGAGTACATGAACCACCATCAGGAATAAACATCGTGCTGTCGAATCGCTGAGTTGAAATTTGGTTTGATGCAATTGGTTCGATTACTATTACTGATTGAGAGTTATAACCAATTGTAATATACGATGTGTCGTGAGATGAACACATATCAGGCATTGGATGTACTACTCCAAAAGGGTTTCGCGAAATGCGAACTCTTGTTCCAAGAGCATTTGAATTTGTGCAATTATGAATATCTGTTACGTTTAATATTATATCATACCCTCTTGCGAAAGTATACAATTTAGTTACAATTTGACCAACGGCAGTGGTTCCATCACCGAAATCCCAATCATACGTTACGTTAGTGCTATCTTGTTGGTATAAAACACCTGCTTGCGGAAATGCATTTGGTCCTGAACCAGTCGCAACAAATTTAATGGAGTCGCCAATACAAATGTCAATATAATTACTGTCATTTGGAGGCGGAATCGTCATAAAATGATTTAAGGAAGATAGAATATTCTGACATGGGATAATACATATTACAGAACAAAACCATCCTGCGGCAACAATCGAACCATTCGATTTAAACTGGAAAGTCAAATCACCACCTGTGTTGTAAATTGTTGCATCAATATACGTAGGAGGTAAATGGTTATTATTGTACTTTCCAATTACCGGAGCACTAATAGTACTACCATCATAAACAATTAGCGTATCACCTGGTTCGACATTAAAACTATTAAAGGTCATTCTAATGTGAGTGTTTGTGATACTAGTAGTATGAAACGTTTGAATGAAATTTTCATTATTACCATAGTTGCCACTACCGCCACCACTATCATAAAAATCGCCAATACATGTTGAAACAATTCCTTGGGTATTAATTGTAAATGTTTGTGATTTAGCAAATAATGCCAGCACAACGAACAAGGAGAAAATTAGAGTTTTTTTCATTTGTAATATAAATTTATTGTTTTTACTAGTTTTTAAGTTTGTTACCAATGTAGGACAAGAGTTTTATCCTAAAGGTTGCTTTGTGGAAAAAAATATTATTTTTGCCCCAAAATTAATTTTTTCTAAATCTTTTTTTGCTATCTCGAAAATTATGCAGACCTTTGCAGCCGATTTTGAAAAAGTATAACTAAGCAAAACATACAACGATGTCTAGAATTTGTGAAATAACAGGAAAAAAAGTGATGGTTGGGAACAACGTATCGCACTCAAACATTAAAACCAAACGGACTTTTGTTCCGAATCTGCAAACAAAAAAATTCTTCATACCAGAAGAAAACAAATGGGTTACGCTAAAAGTTTCAGTTGCAGCACTACGTACCATTGATAAAAATGGTATTGGAGCTACTATGAAAAAAGCCCGTGCAAAAGGCTTCCTTACGAAATAATAGTCTTGATATAAAAGTACTGATGCTGTTGCACAAGGTGTAACAGCATTTTTATTTTATTTCTTTGGGAATTAAAATAATTTTCTATTTAAAGCGTTTATTTTTCAAAAAAAAAACCTTTACTATAAATTTATTATTCGGATTTTTGCTGAACAAAAGCCATAAAATGCGCAAAAAGCTATTTTTAATTCCTGCTAAGATATTCATATTCTATTTATGTCTTTTTTCATTAAAGGCATCAGCACAGCTTGCTGATTCCACATTAATTCAGTTCTCAGGAGTAGTTGTTACGGCTGACAGCTTGAAACCTATTCCATTCGTAAATATTTTTATCAAAGATTCGTGGCGAGGAACTATTACTGATTTGTACGGTTTCTTTTCTTTTGTGGCGCATAAAAACGACGTCATTGTTTTTAATGCTTTGGGATGCAAAACCACATATTACCGTATTCCTGACACCATAAGGTCAAGTCGGTATTCATTGATACAAGTG
>CAIOJS010000135.1 GCA_903858655.1 uncultured bacterium
ATAAGAAAAGAAGAGCGTGGTTTTCTGGATTGTGGAACTATGGCAAAGAGTATGATTTCCCCTTTCAATAATCTAATGCAGAATCTGGGTTAAAGCCATTTAATGGTACAGTTCTAAAAGCTATTACCTCTTTGGAAGCTTTAAGTATAGCGATAGGCGATGATACGAATCCTTTGATGGTAGCTATCAAACAAGAGGTGGATGCGTTCTATTTGCTTTTGCATCCATCCAAAGAAACGCAAAGAGCAGATATGGCTGCCAACGAGTATCATTTCAATGAGTTTAAAAAGACATGCGTTCAGGCAATGACGATGGAATATCGCAACTCCGGTTTGCTCATAGACAAGTTTCCAAACAACGAAGGCGGTATGCAAGATGCCGTTCACGACCTGGAAGTTTTGTTAGACAAGCAACAAAAGCTTTGGAACATAACGCTCGCTCCACATCAGGTGAAAGATGTATGCACACGTACCCAAGAAGCCGGATCAAAGTGCTATGCTAAGGCTACGGGCGGCAATGCCAAGCTATATTTGGCTTCCGTGGCAGGCAAAACCGACAGCGAACCCATAGAACTCACCGACGGCATCCCGCGCAAATTTGTTGCCGCCGACTTCGCCGTGACGGATTTTGCCCTGCATCGTCATATCACCGTGGTTAGCGATGCCCCTATCCCCATCAAATTCCGACTGAAACTAGGATAAAGTTTCGGCGCAATTCCTTCTAAAAAGTAAGGGCAAAAAAAAACCGTTCCACAAGGAAACGGTCTTTTCAAACATATTAGGAAACAGTATGAATTATTCACTAATTTCTTCCGCTGCATCTTCGGTAGCTTCTTCAGCTGCCACAGCTTTTGCGGCTTTCTTCTTTTCTTTCTCTTTATAACGTTTGTCAAAAGAATCGCGCTCGGTTTGTTCCATGTCAGATTTCAGATTCACCAAAGCTTCGATATCGCCAAGCGTGGTTTTCTCTAAATTTTCTTTCATTTTCTTAACCACTTTCGAGGTAGCTTCTTCTTTTTTCTTTTCTTCGTTCACTTCTTTGTCCTTCGAAGCGTTGATAGCATCTTGCCAGGTCTTAGTGTGCGACACTAATATCTTTTTATTATCTTTAGAGAATTCAAGAACTTTAAAATCTAGAACATCATCAGCACGAGCCGTTGTTTTGTCTTCTTTCAACAAAGCACGAGAATGAGCAAAACCTTCAACACCATAAGGCAAAGCAATGATGCCGCCCTTATCGTTTGCATTGATGATAGTTCCTTTGTGGATAGAATCAACAGCGAATACCGTTTCGAAAACATCCCAAGGATTTTCTTCAATTTGTTTGTGTCCAAGACTCAAACGACGGTTTTCCATATCAACTTCCAATACGATAACTTCAATTTTCTCACCTATTTTGGTAAATTCGGCAGGATGTTTAATCTTTTTCGACCATGATAAGTCGGAAATATGTATCAAACCATCAACACCTTCTTCTAATTCAACAAAAATACCGAAATTGGTAAAGTTACGAACGATAGCTTCGTGACGACTGTTTACAGCATATCTGCCTGCGATGTTTGTCCATGGATCAGGAATCAATTGTTTAACGCCTAACGACATTTTACGTTCGTCGCGGTCTAAAGTCAGCACCAAAGCTTCCACTTCGCTGCCCACTTTCAAGAAATCATGAGCGGTGCGTAGATGTTGCGACCATGACATTTCAGAAACATGTATCAAACCTTCAACGCCTTTCGCGATTTCGATGAATGCACCATAATCAGCCAACACAACAACTTTACCCTTAACCTTATCACCAACCTTCAAGTTCACATCCAAAGCATCCCAAGGATGAGCGCTGAGTTGTTTCAAACCTAAAGCAATACGTTTTTTATTTTCATCAAAGTCTAATATAACAACTTGAATCTTTTCGTCCAAAGTAACCACTTCTTCTGGGTGATTAATTCTGCCCCATGATAAATCAGTGATGTGGATAAGTCCGTCAACACCGCCAAGGTCAATAAACACACCGTAAGAGGTGATATTTTTAACCGTACCTTCCAAAACTTGACCTTTTTCAAGTTGAGAAATAATTTGAGATTTTTGTTGTTCGAGTTCATCTTCAATCAACGCTTTGTGAGAAACAACAACATTCTTGTATTCGTTGTTCACTTTCACTACTTTGAACTCCATGTTCTTGCCAACATATACATCATAATCACGAATTGGTTTCACATCAATCTGCGAACCGGGTAAAAATGCTTCAATGCCAAAAACATCAACGATCAAACCGCCTTTAGTACGACATTTCACAAAACCGGTAACAATTTCATCTGATTCCAAAGCACTATTCACGCGATCCCATGCTTTCAACAGTTTTGCTTTTTTATGAGATAAGATCAACTGACCGGTAAGGTTTTCTTGACTTTCTACATAGACTTCCACTTTATCGCCAACTTTTAAGTCAGGATTATATCTGAATTCATTTAAGGTGAGAACTGCATCTGATTTGAATCCGATGTTCACAACAACCTCGCGGCTGTTCATGCCAACAACAGTACCAAACACAACTTCTTGCTCCACGATAGAACTTAAAGTTTTATCGTATATATCTTCTAAGCTTTTACGCTCATTGTTTGTGTAATTGTCATGTTTCTTGCCAATAGTATCCCAATCAAAGTCTTCATCAATAACAAATTCTTGTTTTGCTTCAACATGAGTAGGTTTAGCCACAACTTCTTTAACAGGTTCCGGGGCAATTTCTGCCACAGGTTCTTCCACAACTTCCGTTATGGGTTCTGCTACTTCTTCAGCCACAACTTCAGCCACAACAGCTTCTTCGGCAACTTCAGGAGCAACTTCTGCAACAGGAGTTTCTTCAACTGTTTCCACAGTTTCTTCGATAGCTTCAGCTACAGGTTCTTCAATAATTTCTGCTTGGGGCATTTCAACAGTTTCCTCTACAGCGGCTTCAACAGCATCTTCATTTACATTGGAAACTTCGTTAACAGGTGTTTCAGGGTTTTCAGCTTGAGGCTGATTTTCTTGAACGTTTTCCATTTCGTTCAAATTTGATTCTTCGGTCATTTATTCTTTTTTTGTTTTTGTATGCCTGTAATGTTTTTACAGACAGAGGTTAATAATTCTTTTACTAATACCATTTTAAAATGGGGTGCAAAATTAGATATTATTTCCGACATGACAAAAGAAATCTAAGAAAATGTTTGATTTTCTAGTATATTTCTTTATATTTTGCCTAATCAGGGATGCAAAACCGACATTTTAGTTGCTAACAACTTTAAATTCGGTTCTTCTGTTGGTGGCTCTCCCCTCTTCCATATCGTTGGTTGCCATCGGTTGGGTCAACCCATAACCTTTATACGAAAGTCGGCTTTTGTCAATGCCTTTATTGACCAAGTATTCATAAACAGATTTGGCTCTATTCTCTGAAAGCACTTGATTATAGACAGGCGTGCCTTTGTTGTCGGTATGCCCACCTATCTCAATCTTCATGCGAATGTTTCTTTTCAATAAATCAACCAACCTATTCAGCTCGACTTGCGACTCAGGCTTCAATATGGTCTTGTCGAAGTCGAAGAAAATATTTTTCAACACCACGATGCTGCCCGATTCTATAGGCTGCAACAATATATCCTTCACATAAGGTTTCAGTTGTGAGTGATCACCTTTCAATTCGAAGTTTTCGGAGTAGAACAGATAACCATCGCGCGAAACATTCAAGGCATAGTTTCTATCTGTGGGCAAACTAACCATAAATTCGCCACTTTGGGCATCAGAATTTGATTGCACAGCCGTCATAGAGGTGCTCAAATCAATCAATTCAAACTTAGCTTGCAATCTCTGATGGGTTTTGGAGTCATACACCGTACCTTTCATATAGGTGACGGCAGTTGGGCGCGCCTCTTCATATAAATCAAAACTATAAATATCCAAACCGCCTTTACCGCCATATTTGTCAGAAGCAAAATAGGCTTTGTTGCCACGTGCATTCACAAAAAGATAGCCGTCAGCATCTCCGGAGTTTATCGGATAGCCAATGTTAACTGCCTTCGACCAATTTCCTTTATCATCCATGTGCGAATAAAAAATATCCATGCCCCCCATGCCGGGATGACCATTAGAACTAAAATATAAAGTCTTACCATCCGAATGGATAAAAGGTGTTTGTTCCGTGCCGTCGGTGTTGATGGAATCGCCAAGGTTAACAGGCGATGTCCAATTGCCGCTTTCGTCTTTGCTTGTTTTCCAAATATCGGAATAACCTTTGGTTCCGGGGCGCGAACTCGTAAAATATAAGGTATTGCCGTCGGGCGAAATGCTAGGTTGGGTGTCCCATGCCGACGAATTGACTTTCACACCCATGTTGATAGGGTCCGACCAACGTTTTCCAATGCGTTGCGAATAATAGATATCACAACTGCCCATGCCATCGCTGCGGTCGCAAATGGTGAAATACAAAATTTTCCCATCAGCCGTCAAACTGGGAGTGCCTTCGTTGCCATGCGAATTTAAGGGAGGACCAACAGGTCGCATCTTTCCCCAAGTGCCGTCCAAACTCTTTTCACATGAATAAAAATCCTCTTCCATACTCCTTCCTGTGATGGTGTTTTTATCAGAAGGTCTCAAACGTGTTACTATCATAGTTTGCTCATCAATAGTAAGGCTCGGAGAATATTCGCTATACTCCGAATTGATGCTGTCGCCCAAATTTACAGGAACAAAAGGAACAGGATGATTGATTAAACCAATAGAAAGATTACAGCATTGCAATAAAAAAGTAGCACGTTTATTTATCTTAGGAGGGTTGTTGGTAAACGTTAGATATTTTTCCAGATGCGCTTTGGAATCTTTATATCTTTCAAGAGCAAACTCTTCATCAGCAACCGTAAAAAACACATTGGGGAAAAACTCGGGGTCAATTTCAATAACATTATTGAAAGCATCAACAGCTTTTTCATAAAGTTTTTGCTCATCATAAATCTGACCAAGCAACATGTGAGCTTCAATAAATTGATCATCTTCTTTTAAAGCTTTCTGCAGATTTGTTTCACAATTTTTATAGTCTTTCGCTTGATAGTTTTCCATCGCTGTGTCAAAAAACTTGATTGCTTTTTTGTTTTTTGTTGAATAATTCATTTGTGCGAAAGCAATTTGAACACAAAAAACTAGGATGAAAGAGATACTGTATAATTTCAATTTTGCCATAATGACATATATTATTAAGGTGATAAAGATAAAACGCGTTAAAGTGCTATTGAAAACAAAAACGTGACAAATTTAGTGTATATTTTGCACACAACAAAACATCCTAGCAATAAGCTTACCAAAAAAATATCTTTTGACATTTATGGTATATGCATAAACTTATGCGCTTGCAACGAAATAGTCCATTTCGGATGAAGCAATATGTAGTCAACAATTTGTTGAATCATTTTTTGATATTGACTCCATTCCGGTTGCAACAACAATTTACATTCTGGTCGAACAAGCTGAGCATGTTTCTCTGCCCATTCAAAATCTTCAGAAGAATGGATTATCACTTTCAGTTCATCAGCCACTGACATCAATTCGGGCAAAGGCGGAGCATTGACCTTAGGTGAAAGACATACCCAATCCCATGTTCCGCTCAAAGGTTCGCTGCCTGAAGTTTCCAAATAGGTTTTGATTCCTGCTATTTTAAGCTTTCCGCATAAATAGTCAAGATTGTATTGCAGCGGCTCGCCACCTGTAATCACAACTGCTTTGGCAGGATGCTCCAAAGCATGTTCCACAATCAAATCGGCAGCAGTGAGCGGATGCAAATCAGCATTCCACGACTCTTTCACATCGCACCAACGACACCCCACATCGCATCCACCGATACGAATAAACCATGCAGCTTTGCCTGTTTGATGTCCTTCGCCCTGCAAACTATAAAACTCTTCCATCAAAGGAAGCATTTTGCCTTGCCGTAAAAGTTCCTGCTCAATCAATATATCTCAATTTTATTTTTTGCTGCTTTCAGGGTATTCATCAACAAACCTACTATAGTCATCGGACCCACACCACCTGGTACGGGAGTGATGAAAGAACATTTCTTAGAAACTTCATCAAATTTTACGTCACCTTTCAAACGAAATCCTGTTTTAGTGGCAGCATCAGGAACACGATGCATACCTACATCAATGACAACTGCACCTGTTTTCACCATATCGGTTGTAATAAACTCAAGTTTCCCAATAGCTGCAATAAGAATGTCAGCTTGGCTGGTAATTTCTGCTAAGTTTTTGGTTTTGCTATGGCATAAAGTAACAGTGCAATTTCCAGGATTTGTATTACGAGCTAGCAAAATGCTCAAAGGCGAACCAACAATATGGCTACGACCCATTATCACGCAGTTCTTGCCTTCGGTTTCTATCTGATAGCGTTCCAACAGTTGCATAATTCCATAAGGTGTTGCGGGAAGAAAACCGGGAAGTCCCAAGACCATATTACCCATGTTCACAGGATGAAAACCATCTACATCTTTAGCAGGATTAATAGCTTCAATAATCTTTTGCCCGTCAATATGTTTTGGCAATGGCAACTGAACTATAAAACCGTCAATCTCGGAATCCTTATTCAGGAAATCAATAGCTTTTAGCAAGTCAGCTTCGCTGATGCTTGCATTATATTTATACAAAGAAGAAATAAAACCCACTTCCTTGCAAGAGCGTTCTTTTGCCCCAACATACGTCTGGCTGGCAGGATCATCACCTACAAACACGGCAGCCAAATGCGGTATCTTCCAATCATTTGCAATAATTTCTTGAACTTCCTTAGCGATTTCACTTTTAATCAAGTCGGAAATCTTTTTTCCATCAATAAGCACCATAAATATTATATATGTAAATTAAACCGCAAAGGTACTTATTTTTTGGAAAACATTCCCATTTTATCATCAAGCTTATGATGTTTTTAGCATCGAAATGGGTAGTCCACAATCGTTGTTGACAAAATTATTTCTATAACTTCCTTTTAATATGCTTGTTTTTTGTAATTTTGCACGCGAATTAAAAAAACCTATTTTACAATGTTTGAAAACCTAAGTGAGAAATTTGATCGTGCGTTTAAGATTTTAAAAGGACAAGGTCGCATAACCGAGATTAATGTTGCCGAGTCATTGAAGGAAGTCAGGAAGGCTTTGCTTGATGCTGACGTAAGCTTTAAGATAGCAAAAAGTTTTACAGAAGATGTCAAAACAAAAGCATTGGGACAAAACGTTCTTACGGCAGTTTCGCCCGGACAATTGATGGTAAAAATTGTTCACGATGAACTTGCCGAGTTAATGGGAAGCGAAAAGGCGGACATCAATATCAAATCTAATCCTGCTATCATTTTAATTGCAGGTTTGCAAGGTTCCGGTAAGACTACTTTCTCTGCCAAGCTAGCGAATTATCTAAAAACAAAAAAAGGCAAACGACCCTTGCTGGTGGCTTGCGATGTGTATCGTCCGGCTGCTATAGAGCAATTGAAAGTGTTAGGTCAGCAGGTGGATGTGGAAGTGTTCAGCGACTTGGAAGATAAAAAGCCTGTTTCGTTAGCACGAAAAGCTGTTAATTTGGCAAAAGATAAAGGCTACAATGTGGTTATCATTGATACTGCAGGTCGTTTGGCTGTGGATGAAGAAATGATGAACGAAATATCCAACATCAAAGATGCTGTAAACCCTCACGAAATATTGTTTGTTGTGGATTCCATGACAGGACAAGATGCTGTGAATACTGCCAAAGCATTTAATGACAAATTGGATTTTGATGGTGTTGTGCTCACCAAAATGGATGGTGACACACGTGGTGGTGCAGCTTTGAC
>CAIOJS010000136.1 GCA_903858655.1 uncultured bacterium
ATAATAAAACTAACTGAGCCAGACGATACGAAAGTCTTTGAGTATACAGATTCATTCTCCCTGTTCGATGTTGATTTTTTTACACTTGAAATTAAAAATAAACAGGGATCTTCTTATCGTGAGGATGTAAAAAATCTCGCTGCTACTATCAAGAAATTAATCGAAAGAACAATTGGCAAAAAATGTTCTGAACCTAAGGAGGCAAGAAGAATATTCAGTTATTTTGACAAACTTCCCTCATGTCGTTCAATGTGGCGATTGAGATTGTTTGTCTTGGCACAATGTCCAGAGGTATTTAAAGAAGAGTTAAAAAAGGCCTTTTTTAAACTATTTGAAGTTAAGAATTATTATGAAATAGAAGGCGGAACTGAATATAAAAAAGCCCTTAAAATTTCTTTCAATTATCTATCAGATACAGATCAACGAAACTATATTGCAAATGTTTTTGAATATTTTTCTGAAAAGACAAAACAAAATCCTGATCAAGCTTGGCACAAAAGAACCGGTTGGGAAATTTTATCGAGTATCTGTGATTTTCTTAAAAATGATGAACCTAAAAAATGTGAAGAAGTTTTCGGAAAAAAATGTGATGAAAAATATGAGCCAGAACCATCAATATCTCATGGTATGGCTGGGATGGTCCATCACAGATCCCCTATAAACATTAGCGACTTTAAAACTGATCAAATCATTACGAATTTAAAATCTGAATGGGAACCAGAAAAACTTAATGAGCAATTTAAAAACGATGATTTTTTAAACCCTCGCGGAGTAGAGGGACTCGGGGATGCATTAAAAGAAGATATTAAGAAAAGAACAAATGAATATCTAAAAAATATTAACAACTTCTCTGATAGAAAGAATATCCATCCACACTACATGTATTCGCTTTTGCGTGGTATTGAAGAAATGCTTCATAGTAAACAAATATTGAGTTTGGAACAAATTGACCAAATTTTTGGCTTGTTTGAAATACTTAATATCCTGTAGTTCTTGAAATACGCCTTTATCAAGGTATTCCTTGATATCCAATATACCAGACTTGCCATTATCCAAAACGATTTTGATTGTGTAGTTATCGTTTGGTTCGATACTTAAAATTTTTATCATAGTTGACATCATTTCAAAGGAGCAATTTCAAAGAGGCTTTCACCATTTACAGCTAGAATCCAATCAGCAAGAAGATCTTCTTTTCGAATTTCAATCCAGGCTTCTACAAGTTTCGCTTGTTTTTTTGGTAATTCTCCAGCTAACAGCTCTCCAGTTTGTATTTCATATATTGCTTCGAATTCATTATATTGAATATGTATGTGAGGAGATTTGTGTTCTTTATTGTCATGAAAAAACATCCGAACAATTATTCCAAAAAAAATCGAGATTGTTGGCATGAATCCTCCGTTATTTTTAAGTTACACAATTTGCCATAAAAACACAAGCCCAAACACACATCAGCTTCAGGTGTGGAAAAAAATCATCTTAGATAATTGACATAGTTTGTTGACGTTCTAGCCTGATTATTCGTCATCACAATAAATATAACACAGGTAGATATGTTTTTAGATTTCAAAACATTATAATTGATTGAGGTCACGAGGCAATTATTGTTGCTCATAGACTTACTAACTTTTTTGAGATCCCGAAGCAATACTTGTTGCTACTAACCGGATAGTGTTGCATTGCGGCAACACTCGATTGGAAAGCCGATGTTTGCTGGATCAATGGCGAAAATCGCCGAAACGCAATGGTGTCTGGTTAGTAATAGCAATTGATTTCAAACTGGAACTTTATCACTTGGCTCAATTTCTTCATCGTCAAAACTCGAATATCGTCTATCAAGCTCTTCAAATTCTCCATTTTGAAGCAGCGCTATGTCATCAGCGTTATCTTTATAATCCTGGTCAAGATCAATTTCATCAGATGGCACACCATTGATCAAGTAGATTTTCGTTAACTTTTATTTTCCGCGCACAAATGAATGGCGACAAATTAATTCCCCATTTTGTTCATGGCAAATTTGTGATTTTCTAATTTTCTGTATATTTTTCATATCAATTTGTAAAATTTTCGAATTTGCATGGGATTATAATTCAGCATATTTTAAAATTTCGTTCATTTGTTGTTTGTGGTCCAAACGATTATTGCCCGCGCAGCGTTTGCCTAACTGATGCTGTTCACTCTTAACATAGGACGAGCTGTGTCGCACCAAGCGACACGAACCAAATCCAGCGGCGCGATCAACGTTGAACCCGTTGGTTAGGCACAATCTATTGTTCATATCTTCGTGATCACACTTCCAACCTGGTTGGTGTTTGACAAGGTTCCAAGCTTGAGATTCACCAAACAGGGGAAATGCTAAAACACGGGCTAATGAAATTGCGTTCTGTTTCTGATTCATTATTCGGGCATCGTGCAATTTGGAATTTTTGTGAGAATTGGCTCAATATCTTTATAATAAGTTTCGCAAGGGCTCAATTCAACCTCGTATTCACTTAGGTGGTTTTCTAGCCAAATCGAAGCAAAAAGCCCGCCATTTCGGTTGAATATTTTAATATTCTTTCCTTGATATGAAAAAGTATCGGCAGGATGAAGATTCTGCTCGTTTCCATATGGAATTTTACTTGGCAGAACAAGCGCGTCATCAATTAGGCAGGCATTAGTGCCTTTATTGGGGTAAAGTGAAGGGTATACATATGACACCGATTGACGTTTATCAATAACCGCCAAAATACTTAAATCGTTAATATATTTCGTACGAATGATTCCACAGTAGCTTCTTCCTAATTGCGTTTCACGTAGGTTAGAGAATTGCTTTCCTGTTCCAGAGCAAGACATAAGCGAGAATTGCCCAATGGAGACAATGAGAAAAGCCTGTAAACAGGGCTGATTCATTGTAGACAAACGTAATATTGACCAATTTTTTGCCCATTTTTGACCTAGTCGATGTTTGACAAGGTTCCAAATTTTGGTGTCCCCAACCAGGGAAACCGCTCTATTAATCACCCGGGCTAATGAAATTGTGTTCTGTTGCTGATTCATTATTTACCTATCTATTTGCGACTGAAACATGATGATCAAATTTGCTATTCGAAGGTAATGATAAAATTGTTTTTAGAACATGACTATAAGGCCATTTGTCCACAGCCGAAAGCCGTTCTGCCAGCTGATTTGTTGCTGATCTGCAGCTGATCCGCGGGGAGCATTTCCCATCGCGGTAGGAATACCCATTTCGGAGGTATCCCCCGCACAAATCCCGGCGGGCGCAATTCACGCACCGGGCTTCCACACTTCGGCAGGCTCAGTGCATCGCCTTGGGTATTTGGCGGCAAAGCGTTGTTCTGGCCAGGGGTGTAGAATTCTGGGCTTGGGTAGCCATCGATCGGCCATGCCGCGAATGGTCTCCCAAGTGGTCCGGTCTCGTTGGCCGCGTCGCCGGAGCGTACGCCGCCAGAGTGCCGTGACAACCTTGTGGAACGTGGTCAGTGCCCCGATGTTCGTCGGGACTGCGTGGTAGTTGAAGTACCCTCCAACCACTCGCCTGAGCCACTGCCCTTGCACGGGAATACTGTGGTGCATCCGTTCCGTCATCTTCTCCTTGATCGCTTGCAGTTTCGACCTCATCTTCAATCGGTTCGTGTGGCGCTTCAACGGAAAGAATTTGCCACTGCGCGACCGACTGCAAATATGGGTCAAACCAAAAAAGCTAAACGTCTCGGGCTTGCCTTCGCCACGCATTTTTCTGTCTCGCTCAGCATTTCGGCCAAACTCGATCAGGCGCGTTTTGTCAGGATGAAGAATCAAAGCGAACTTTTCCAAGCGCTCCTTCAGCTCCGCTAAAAACCGATGGGCGTCCGACTCACGACGGAAGCCGACAACAAGGTCGTCGGCATAACGCACGATCATCATCTTCCCTTCAGCCTCCTTGGACCGCCAGCGGGCGACCCACAGATCCAGCGCGTAGTGCAGGTAGATGTTGGCAAGAAGCGGTGAGATCACCGAGCCTTGTGGGGTGCCTTCGTCCGTAGGACTCAAGTCCAGCCTTCAGCAACAAATAGATCAGGCGAAGGATCCTCTTGTCGCCAATGCGATGCCTCACGAAACGCATCAGACAATCATGGTCGACCGTGTCGAAAAACTTCCGCAAATCGGCATCCAGTATCCAATGCACTTCCTTGTGACAGATTCCCACTGCCACCGCATCCAATGCCTGATGCTGCCCTCGTCCCGGACGAAATCCAAATGAGAAATTTCGGAAGACTTCCTCGTAGACCGGATTCAACACCATCACCACCGATCGCTGGACGATCTTGTCTTCCAGTGCGGCAATGCCTTCCTGCACGTTAAACAGTCGGCATCCAGGTGAGAGATTTCGGTGCTCAATGGCTGGCCTATGGACACCCCTGTCAAGGCCTGGCGGCGCATGACTCGGGGACAGTTCGACTTCCTAGGTCTTCACTGGTGGGGACTTGCACCCGTAACTCCTTCCCGGTTTCGCCGGCGCACTAACGCACCATATTCACCGCGTCGCGGGGAATCGGCAAAACAACGAGCCCGCGATCGTGGTGGAATTGGCGTGTTAGGGATGATTAGTGGTAACGCTGGCAGTCGTTTCATAAAATTGAATTTTTGGTTCGCATTAAATTCCATTTTGTTTTGGTTGTTTTATCGTGGTTATTCAATATCGATTCAATCCAGTTCGTTAGGGGCGTTGGCAGCTCATCATCTAAAGGAGTGTCAGCTCAGATTGAATAGATTCATCATCAAAACGAACAACTCTTTTCGCGATTAAATTAGAAGAATGTTCCAATGCCCCAATTGGGGATATTCCCATCTGAGTTAAAATTCCTATTAATTCTTCCAGAACATCATCTTTATGAAGAGACCAAGTTGAGGCAAAACACCGCCAAAATATCCAACCAGCTCGTTCGAGAATTCGTTGTCTATTCATATCTTGCTGCCATTTGTCTGGGCCATGGAATTCATCCCCATCTAACTCAATCGCTAATCGGGCATCATTTTCACCTTCAACAACCATATCAATGCGATAACTACCTGCTGCGACTTGAGGAATTACGCGGTATCCCAATTTAACCAGGATAGAGTAAACTTCACGTTCAAAACCTGATTCGCATTTCTCAACATGAGACAATTTCAAATCGCCATCAATCGCTTGAATCGGTTTAGCAAAGTGACCAAGCAAAGAAGCCCGAATGTCTTTATCCGACAATTCATGCAATTCAACAGAGCGAACCAGATACATTCGATCACGTGCCCTGCTTGTTGCAACATTGAATCGCTGATCAAATTGATTCCCAGATAAGGCTTTACAGTTTTCGGCGTCTACGACCATCGACAGGAACATAATATCACGCTCACTGCCTTGAAATGTACGAGCATCTCCGCATTCAAATTTCCTACGCATAAGTTCTTGATAATCACAACAACTTCTAACCACGGAATCGATATGCTTCGCTTGATCTATTCCGAGTAACGAAACAACACCTATTGTTCTATTTTCATAAGCAGAGTTGTTTAATAAGTACGTGATTTCATTCGCGATAGCTTTTGCCTCAAACTCATTAATATCTCTCTTGTTGCGGAATCCTCCTTCAACATACAGGTCGATTAGAGGCGGGTCAAGTCGTTCACTCGCTTTTGGTATCCGAAGCGGTTGAATGGCGTTCTTATAAAACATCCTATTCGAATAGCTAATAATTGCTGGGACGCAGCGAAAATGCTCTCTGAGCATGATTTGATTGGCTGCAAATACTCGTGCAGCAAGATCATAAAGAGATTTATCTGGGGTCATTTCTGCCCCATATGGCTGCTCCATCAAGAACCGATCTTTCAGATCTTGAACATGTTCACTAGATAAAAATCCCCCATCAGGCGAGACTTGTTTATCATCTCCAACAACAAGTATTTTCTTTCCTCTAAGTATCGCTGGTAATGCCCACAAGTCTGATTGACTTGCTTCATCAACAATAACCAAATCGAATTCTCCAATTTCCGGCGGCATTGCTTCTGAAATTCGAGAATGATTCATAATCCAACATGGTACTGCTCCCACGGCATCCTGCATGGCTTCTCTTGCATCTCTGCGATACCGTACAGCATTAGGCCCTGTACCCTGACCAATTCTACGGATTGCGGTGCTGTAACCTGCCAAAGCTTGCAACACCTTTGGTGTTGAATTCCGCTTTGTAGCTAACCATGCAGATTTTGCAACCATTTCCTTATACAGACGCGCTAATGCTGATTCGGTGTCACGACGTCTTTGTGATAGTTGAATTAATTCATCTCTTCCTATCATTGCGTCGAGATGAGAACGAATTCGAGCCCAGATCCATGCATCCTTCCAATTAATTGGAAATGCATCATCATCACCAAATTGCATAGCCGGGATCATTTCAATATTCTGGGAAAATTTTAACCCGCCTGCTTTTCGAATGGCGCGACTCGCATCTCGAATTATCGAAAAATCAGTCAAATACGAATGGATTTTTTCAATTTCTGACACCAGATTATTAAATCGCGCATCAATCTCGTCAACTGATACAGATTCCTTGCCTAGAATTTGGCCGTAGAATTGGAGCAAGGCTTCAGAGGCTCGTCCATTGCAGTTACGGATTGAGTCTTTAAGTTGATCCCGACGAGAGTTGGCAATTAACAATTCTTCACGATCGAGAATTGCATTTAAACTTGCACGTACATTACTATACGAATTCGACGTTCCGGACAGTATTCCATCCGTATGATGCTGGAAAATATCTTTGTATTTTTGTTCGAACGGCTTGTCACATTTAACGGCAAGAGTGTAAGCACTTTTTGCCGCCTGAGCAACGCCAATTATTAGCTTACTCTCATCAAATGAACTTGAGATCTGCGGAATATTTGTTTCTAATACCAAATGATTCCATCGAGTTACAAACGCGGCAGCATGATCATGAGCTCGAATAAAATTATCAACATGAACCCAATGTTCAATTTTTGAAGGCTTTTCTCCGGCAATACGGATGGCCGAAATTTTCTTTTTTACATCAGATAAGCCTATTGATAGCGGAGAAAATGGCTTCCCCGTTTTTACTGCTTTATCAATTGCCCTACGCGTTTTCTCACATCTTAAGTCTTCCTTTGGAAAAAGGATAGGCTGCTTAAGAAATATTGCACGGTTATCAATGATTTTTTGTAATTCAATGAATAACTCCTCAAATGCAGCGCGCTCTGCCGCAAATGATGGATGAACAAATAGCTTCCTGAGTTCCGTAGGCCATTCTTTTCCAACATTTTCAATTTCGTCAGCCAATTCTATTGCTTCATCGCACAATCGAAGTAGCTCACGTACAATTTCAATCGAATTGGGTGCATTCGACTTCAATTCTATTTTGTGCTCAGACTCCAAAGCCCTTTCAATTTCACCGATCTTTACAAGTCTTTGATGTAAGTTGATTATCTCATCCTTAGTCGGAATGACATTTAAGGCAGGGATGTTGCAATTCAAGTATGATATGTATTCACCAACTACTCGCCGAGCATCTCTCACCCTCATTGATTCGGCGTCATCTATTGGAATTTCATTTTCTGGCCGCAATGTCAGAACATCATCGAACCAGGAGTATTTATCTGCGCCTTTTAGAACAAGATCAGCCAATTTTGATGCATTTAGTTTCTCACCATTAATTTGCACTTCTTCGAATTGTTGAGCTGCGATTTTATCAATTTTTCGATCAATTTCAAAAAGCTCATGATGAGCACGATCTATTCTTGACTTTGCGTCGGCAATTTGGCTTTTTGACGTTTCGACATTAAGCTGGGATATTTGGTGTTGGATTTCTTGGATAGAAGCTTGAAATTGTCGAACTCCTTCACGATCACTTGACATCAGGGATACGGTAAGTGGTCGTATATTTTCAGGAATCTTAGATTGCAATACCTCTAAGGCTTTTTCACCTCTAGAAGTTACAAGAATGCGCTTGCCTGTGGCTAAATAATGGCAAATCACATTTGCGATGGTGTGAGTTTTCCCCGTTCCCGGCGGTCCTTGGACCGTAACACCACTTGATCGTTCAAGTCGCTTTATGATTGTAACTTGCTCATCATTATATGGAAGAGGAAAGTACAGGTCTATTGGTTCGCCAATTCCAGTTCCTCGGCTAGATACTCCTCGGAAATTAACATCCTCATATTCTATCGGCTTATCAGAAGGCTTTGAAACAATTGAAAGTGGCCCGCCTGGAATTTCACTAAGATCTGCAACCTTAATCCTTAAACGTTCTATATCATCTGTAAGAAAATGACTTTTGCGTGGCCTCGAAAATAGCACCCATCTTGGAGTTACGATTAAGTTATCGGAAGGCAATAGCTGATCATGCTCATTCTTTATAGCGCCATTTTTGTCAAGATTTGATGCCACCAGCTTAAGAACATAATCAAATGAAGAAATATCAAATGGCGTAAGTGTTCTTTGCTTATCATCTGCCAAAAACTGTTTTACGGCCTGCTCAACTTCAGTTGATCCATGAATGGAGCAGCCAATAAATGGTTCTATTTCAAAATGCGGCTTAACCTCCCGTGGGCGCACTTCGATGGCCATCGATTTTTGATCAATTTCAATTTCAAGTGTTTGCGTTATTAAAGGATATAAATATGGTGTTTTAGATCCGTCACTTGGAATTTTCCAGCTTGAAACGCCAATTCCCCAGCAAAATTCAATTGGCTTTGCAGTCTCTTCTGCTTCAATTTGATGTTTAAGAGAAAACAAGCTGCTGTAAATATCAATTGATTCTCGTCTAGGCCGTTCCATTTCCGACCATTCATGCCACTTTAATATGTATTGGCTTAATTCGACGGATAGGATCTTGCCAATCTTCGCTTTTTGTTCTGCAGCAATGATTGCATCTAATCCCTGGACTTCACTTTCAATATGACGATTAAGTTTTTTTGCATCAAAATGAGGGTCGTATTCAAAGGGAATATCTGAAAACTTTACAATCTGACAGATGTCGCTATTGGGTAACGGTGGCGGTATCGGTAATAGGCGTTCAATTTTTAACCATATATGCTCTCCGTTATCTTGGATATCGGTTTTAATGCCAGGTAGCAGACAAATTTCGTTTTGATTTTTCGTGAAATTATTCCCGTGAGGCAATTTATAGGCATTTTTATCTACCGTTTTAGCCTGTTCCTCGATGTATTCAAGAAGTTTTATCAGTAACCTTTTCGCTTGTTCTGCTATCTCACTCATCAGTTTTCCTTCTTAGGATTTCACAAAATGAATTTGAAATCAAATATTTCAAATTAAATTAGCAATATATTGTTGTTGTATTGCATTGAATGTGTTGAATTTGCGCCCGCAGGGTCTCCCTAACATACCTTCATAAC
>CAIOJS010000137.1 GCA_903858655.1 uncultured bacterium
TACTGATTTCTAAGGTTTTAACCAAACTATTTCACACTTATTTTTGATTTATTTTACTGAAAATCAGATATTTATATTGAAATTTACCGAACTATTGTATTGTAGTTCATATAATAGAAGAATTTGTGTACCCAGGAGGTTTTTTGACTTGGTACAAACTATATAAACCTGAAATTGCTGAAAGCATTAAACCCAAGGTTCTTGCAGTAACAAATATTTTTCTTATAATAGGCTCTATTAACCCAATATTAAATGGGAAAACTAATATAAGTGTTATCTTATGGCTTATCTTCTCATCAATAATTGGGTATAATATTTTTTATCATATTAGAGGATTATTTTTGACTAAAAAGTATTCTCCCGGAGTTATTACTTCTCTAATTTTATATTTGCCGCTGACAGTCTATGGATATTTCTACTTTATTAGTGAATATAAAATTTCTATCTGGATTGTTTTTCTTTGTATTGCTGCAGGACCTTTTATGCAACTATTTTTAAATTTGAATCATAAAAGAAGAACAAAGAAATTGACATCTCAACAAGAACGAAATTAGGTACAAACCGCCAACGCGCGCCATATAAAATGCGGAGTTGAGAGGTTTTCGAAGGTACTTGCTATTAATTTGGCATCCCTCAGCGGATTATGATAAGGCATTGAAAACCTGAATAGTACATAGCGCCGGAAACTCCATTTTCGAGCATGTCGGTTAATGGGGGGAGCTCAATTTTTTAACAATTAAAGCATTGATTATGGCGACAATTTTAAAATCTGACCAAAGAGAATTTCAAGAAAATCCTAATAGGATTGATAATTTCAGATTATTTACTGAAATATCAACGGAAATGCCGAAGAAGATTAATAGAAACAATATGAGACTTGAACATGAATTACCTGCATCAATTGCGGATTGGGGATGGAAATATCATCATATTGGAATTCCAACGATTTTACAAATGCCTGAAGAAACCTATATTCCTCATTTAAAGTTTCATGTATCTGGATTTTCCACAAGTCCATTTGGAATTGAATGGATGAGATTCGATCATGATAGTCCATTTGACAAATTGATACAAACGGTACCTCATATTGCTTTTGAAGTATCGGATTTAGATTATGAGATAAAGACTCGTAACTTGAAAGTGATAACCGAATCAAATTCTCCAGCCGATGGGATTAAGGTTGCAATGATTGAACACAATGGAGCACCTATTGAACTGATTGAATTTGAGAAAAACAAATAATTTGCCAGTGGCTAACAAGCGTAAAAAGCATAGCGGTTTTAGTAGTAATGCAAGTTCAGTTCCAGCATTCGAAGATTGTCACGGGAAAGGTTCGCAGTCATCTATTCCGCTACGTTTCATACGCCCGGCCATAATGTGAAAGCCAAGAAATAAAAAGAGAAAGATAAGAAATATGATGGATTTAAAGTGCTGAATTTGAAACGATCGGCGATGGTGATTAAAAAAAAGAAACCATTTTACGATTGGTTAGATTCTATTGAACCAGAAACAAGCAAAACTGATGATTTTGAAACTGAAGTATTTTTGTTGCCAGATTATGAGGAGATAAATCAAATGGAAAATTGGATAAAAAGAAATTTCGATGTAATTTTTCAGGAGCAATTAAATAATTGGTTTATCGATGAAGAGACAAGGGAAGAATTAAAATACGCACTACAATCTTATTAATTTGCAGGGCGAGTCAAAATTTTTTTTATCGGTAATTATTTATTGTAAATCAATAAATAATTACCGATATTTGCATTGTTATTTTAAACTAATAGATAATTATGGAAATTAAAATTACAACCAATCAGATTTTGAAAGTATTACAGATACTTTCATGGATAATTTTTATTGGCTTATGCATTGAAGTTGGGGGAACTGTTGTAAATACTTTTATTACACTGTTCATAAACCCACTAGGCGTAGAAAATTTTTGGGAAGGAGCAGGTTATTTGTCAAGTCTTTACAAGCTTGATCATGGGCATTTTTTTGTGATCAGCTTGACGATGATTATCGTTGGGGTATTGAAAGCAATAATGTTCTACCTTATCGTAAAATTGTTTGCCGATAATAAACTGAATATCTCCCAGCCTTTCAGCATGGAATTAAGACGTTTCATTTTAAACCTGTCTTATCTGGCTTCAGGTATAGGTCTGTTCTCTCATTATGGGTATAAATACTCAGTTTGGCTGACAAAACAAGGGGGCCAAACAGCCGATCTTCAATCGTTGCATATTGCAGGAGCTGATGTTTGGCTTTTTATGGCGGTTATACTTTTTGTAATCGTACACATTGTAAAAAGAGGAATAGAAATTCAAAACGAAAACGATTTAACCATATAGCTTATGCCAATAATAGTTAACTTGGACGTAATGATGGCAAAGCGAAAGATGTCGCTAAATGAACTTTCCGAAAAGGTGGGTTTAACACTATCTAACCTTTCCATCCTTAAAACGGGAAAAGCAAAAGCCATCCGTTTTAGTACCCTGGAAGCAATATGTGAAGTTTTGAATTGCCAGCCGGGAGATATTTTAGAATTTATAAACGAAAAAATATAGAACCATTAATATAAATATCTGCCAAAATAAAATACAAGGGAAAGAACTAACAATGAGTTTAACGGATAAACCCGGGAAGATGTCCGAATCAGAAGTGTCTAATCCGTTATAATTAAGCATATTAATATAAAATATTCAACATGACGATCGAACAATTCATATCACAGCAAGAAATTGAAAGACAAGATCTATTATCTAAAATACATCTTGCAATCTTAGATGCAGACAAAACCGTTCATGCACAAATCGGGAAAATGATGGGAAAGGAAATGATAATATATAACGCACCGGGAACTTTCAAATATGGACTTTCAAATGTAAAGAAATACATTTCACTTCACCTGTTACCCATTTATTGTGTTCCATCCTTGCATTCAAAATACAAAGAGTTGTTGCCTAAAGCCAGTTTTCAAAAAGGTTGTATCAATTTCACAAATAAGGAAGAAGTGCCTTTTGAAATTTTGAAATCACTCTTAATCGATTGCGCCATAATTGATCTCTTAAAAATCAGGGAAGAATATATAAAATCAAAGAAAAAATAATCAGGTTTATAGTTCCAAGGCAAAGTTGAATTTCTTTTGATTTAGGCCTTTCCAAATCAGAAGAAAACTTTCTTTGATTGTTCCCAAATTCTGTGTATTCCATTTTTCCAGTTCTACGGTGCTTGGCCAGTAGTAATTAAGTGTTATTAATCAATTGATTAATAACACTTAGGAATCTTTTTGAGCTAATTTGAACAAAATGTGGTCAAAAAGTGTTTATAGGCTAAATTTCTTATACAAGAGCACTACCCATGGATACACAGAAAATCCCATCACCAACTCTGACCCTTCCCAAGTCACTTACGGGCATTCAGGGTTTGGACGAAATAACCGGAGGTGGAATACCCAAAGGCAGACCTACACTTGTTTGCGGTAGTGCAGGTTGTGGAAAAACCCTATTTGCAATGGAGTTCCTTGTTCATGGCGCAATGCTTTACGACGAGCCTGGCGTCTTTTTTGCATTCGAAGAAACAGAAAAAGACCTTGCTATAAACGTTGTATCACTCGGTTATGATTTGGATAAACTGGTTGCAGAAAAAAAGATTGTTCTTGACCATATACATATCGAACGCAAAGAAATTGAAGAAACAGGAGAATACGATCTGGAAGGTTTATTTATCCGGCTCAATTATGCAATTGATAGTATAGGTGCAAAAAGGGTCGTATTAGATACAATCGAAACGCTCTTTTCAGGATTGCCAAATCCGCTTATATTGCGATCCGAACTCCGCCGGTTATTTCGCTGGCTGAAAGAAAAAGGTGTGACAGCCATAGTTACCGGTGAGCGAGGTGAGGGTACACTCACCCGGCAAGGTTTGGAAGAATATGTATCCGATTGTGTCATTGTGCTCGACCACCGGGTTACGGAACAATCATCTACCCGAAGGTTGCGGATTGTAAAATATCGCGGTTCCACCCATGGAACAAACGAATATCCATTCATTATTGAAGAAAATGGGTTTTCTGTCTTGCCTATCACCTCCATTGGGCTGGATCACACGGTCTTGTCCGAACGAATATCCAGCGGCATTCCGCGTCTTGATACCATGCTGGACAATAAGGGTTATTACCGCGGAAGTATTGTTCTGGTTTCCGGAACTGCCGGTGTGGGGAAAAGCAGTTTAGCAGCATGTTTTTCAGATGCTGCATGCGCTCGTGGAGAACAAGTGCTCTACTTTGCCTTAGAGGAATCGCCCCAACAGATTATGCGCAATATGCGTTCAATCGGCATTGATCTTGACCAATGGGAGAAAAGGGGACTGTTGATGTTTCATGCGAAACGTCCGACTTTTTATGGGTTAGAATCATATCTAACTGCCATGCACAAGGCTGTGAACGATTTTAAGCCCAGGGTTGTTGTCATTGATCCGCTTAGCAGTTTTATCATTGGAACTAACCAATTTGAAGCCAAATCCATGATAATGCGTATGGTTGATTTTTTAAAAATTAATCCTATTACTGTGTTTATGACACATTTGACAACAGGAGTAAATGATTTTACCGGGATAGACATTTCCTCATTAATTGACACATGGTTGCTTTTGCGGGATATTGAAATAGGGGGAGAACGCAACCGCGGAATGTATATCCTTAAATCGCGTGGAATGGCGCACTCGAACCAGATTCGCGAATTTAGATTAACCGAACATGGGGTGGAATTGCTCGATGTTTATGTCGGTCCTGAGGGGGTACTAACCGGCTCATCCAGAATTACAAAAGAAGCGCAAGAAAAAGCCGGACAGTTATTACGTAGTCAGGAGATAGAAAATAAACAACTTGCATTAGAACGAAAACGCAAAGCAATTAATGCTCAGATTGATTTTTTGAAGGCTGAATTTGATGCAGAGGAAGTTGAAACTCTAAACGATATAGAACTAAATAAGCTTCGTGAGAATCTCCTTTTACAAGACAGGATCGATATGGCCAGGAACCGAAAAGGAGATATTATCACCAATAAAAACAGCATAAATAAAGCGAGAGGGAACATCGCTAAATCGTAACAACAATGACGGCAAAAAAGGATATTTCTGAAACAACTATTACAAAAAAAATGCTTGCAAAAAAAACAAATGATGCGTGGATATTGCGGTTGTATGTTGCCGGGCAAACGCCTAAATCAATTACAGCTTTCCGAAATCTCAAGGCAATTTGTGAAGAGCAGCTAAAAGGTAAGTATCAAATTGAAGTAATTGACCTTATAAAGAACCCACAGCTCTGTCGCGAAGACCAAATTCTAGCTATCCCTACATTAGTAAGGAAACTCCCTGCACCTGTTCGAAAAATCATCGGTGACTTGTCGAATACCGACCGGGTTTTGGTAGGCTTAGACTTAAAAGGACTTCATTCATAATAATTAAAAGCGGATATTATCAAAAAGCAAATAACTATACTATCTGAAGACGCTTTGGCATTTGAGAAGGCAATAGAAATTGCTGAAAGTGCCAATTACCTTTTACGATTATACGTAGCCGGAACAACCCCTTATTCTGTACGGGCAATTGCCAATATTAAATTAATTTGTGAGGAATACCTCCAAGATCGTTATGAACTGGAAGTGGTAGACCTTTACAAAAATCCGACCCTAGCCAAAGGAGAGCAGATTATTGCTGCGCCAACCCTGATTAAAAGGCTACCCTTACCCTTGCACCGCATTATTGGCGATTTGTCAGTGGTCGATCGGGTACTCGTAGGGCTGGATTTGCGAAAAGCAAAAAATAGTAATCTGGTAAAATAAGAGGACTAGTTGAAAAGAATTACTTCAAATATAGAGAAACAACTTCTGCTCGAAAACGAAGAATTAAGAGCAAGTCTGGCCGAGTCTAATGAAACACTTGCAGCCATTCGAAATGGCGAAGTTGATGCAATCATTGTTTCAGGCCCGGCTGGCGAAAAAGTATTTTCAATTTCTTCTGCTGAAACACCCTATCGTGTCATTATCGAAGAAATGAATGAAGGAGCGGTTGTCCTTTCAGCCGATGGTGTTGTTCTATATTGCAACAATCGGTTTGCCGAGCTTGTGTCTATTTCACCAGAACAAATTGTAGGATCCTGGTTTAATCAATTTTTTCCAAAAAACGACCTTCAAAAATATAACGATTTGCTGCGGGCCGGTCTTCATGGGAAAACAGATGGTGAGTTAACCTATAAAAAAGACGACAATACCCGTCCTATACATTTACATCTTTCATTTAGCCCTTTGACTCCTGAACTGTTAGGCGATATTTGTATTATGGCTGCTGACATATCTGAGTTAAAGCAAAAAGAGGACGAATTACGCTTTTCCCATGTAACACTGGAACAACATGTCATTGAGAGAACATCAGAACTAAATAAGGCAATTGAGGAATTGGCAAATTCACAAAATGAAACCTTAAGAATGATGAATGATGCTGTCGAAGCTAAGAATAAACTGGATATTTTAAACCTGGAACTTGCCACCCAATATGAAGAGAAAGCCAAACGAACTTCTGAATTAATCGAAGCTCTGGCTAGTGCCGAAGATTTCGAGAATAAATTCAAACAAATTGCTGAAAATATAGAAGAAGTTTTTTGGTTGCGTACGGATAGCGAAATGATATATGTCAGCCCGTCATTTGAAAAGATATGGGGCGTTCCCTGTCAGGAAATATATGATAATCCACAAATATTTACGGAGAATATACATCCCGAAGACAAAGCTCTTGTTCAGGAAATCTATCATTCCAGTGAATTTAAGGAAAAAGGATTATTTGAGTATGAGTACAGGATACTACGGGCCGAAAACCAGGTGCGTTGGGTAAACGCTAAAACTGTTCCGATCCTGGATGATAATGGGCATATTATCAAGCGTGTAGGTATAGCCAGTGATATTACTGAAAAGAAAGAAAGGATTCAGGATTTAATTCGCTCAAAAGCGAAAGCGGAAGAAAGCAACCAACTGAAATCGGCGTTTCTCGCCAATATGTCACACGAAATAAGGACCCCTATGAACGGCATACTTGGCTTTGCAGCTTTGTTGAAAGAGCCTCACCTCTCCGACATACAGCAACAGGATTACATTAGGACAATAGAGAAAAGCGGCGTACGGATGTTGAATATCATCAATAACATTGTTGATATTTCGAAAATAGAATCGGGACTGATGGAAGTGAATAGGACTATGACGAACATTGATGAGCAATTGGAATATGTTTATACTTTTTTCAAACCCGAAACCGAAAAAAAACAATTGCAGTTAATACTTAAAAATAAATTAGCTGTAGCAGAAGCCTTCATTACTACCGACAGGGAGAAAATCTACGCTATTTTGATCAACCTTGTTAAAAATGCGATAAAATATACCAATGTGGGTGTGATAGAAATCGGCTGTGATAAAAAGGGCGAAAATCTTGAATTTTACATTAAGGACACAGGTATTGGGATTCCGGCTAACCGGCAGATAGCAGTATTTGAACGCTTTATCCAAGCCGATATTGCCGATATACATGCTTTGCAAGGTGCTGGTCTTGGTTTATCAATTGCCAAAGCATATACTGATTTATTAGGAGGGCAAATGTGGCTGGAAAGCGAAGAGGGGAAAGGATCAACCTTCTTTTTTTCTATTCCGTGTACTCCTTTTTCAGAAGATAGAATTACTGATCTGAAGCTGGTTGCAGGCGATGAAACAAAAAATACTATACGGAAACTTAAGATAGTAATCGCCGAGGACGATGCAACGTCGGAGAAGTTGATATCCATAGCCATAAAGCCTTACAGCAAAGAAATATTTGAAGCAAGAACTGGGACTGCAGCTGTTGAAATCTGTCGTAAAAACCAGGATATTGATTTAGTTCTTATGGATATTCAAATGCCGGAATTAAATGGATACGAAGCTACTCGCCAAATCCGAAAGTTTAACAAAAATGTGGTAATTGTGGCGCAGACTGCTTTTAGTCTTTCAGGTGATCGTGAAAAGGCA
>CAIOJS010000138.1 GCA_903858655.1 uncultured bacterium
ATATCCAGATATACAATAGGTGGGGCAAACTACTTTTCGAAACTGAAAATAAATCTTTCTATTGGGATGGTTGCAATATGTCAGGCATTAAAGAAGCTTCAGGAACATATTATTATATTCTGGAAGCAACAGGAAAAGATAAAATGCCATATTCGCGAAATGGAACTATTACTCTTATTCGATAAGACTCAAAAAAAGTGAGTATTTTCAAATTCAACAAAGGCTTAGTATTACTCACTCCAATAAAAAAAACTCTTTCCCACATTTTATTAGTGAACAAATTTCAAAAAGAAAAACCCAAGTATAAAAATAAATTCGTATCTTTGTCAACCAAAAGCCAAAAACCTATAGTATGAAAAAACTTTTCCACATTTCAACCTTTGCATTATTGTTGCTGATGGGAGCTTCAGCGTATGCACAAATAGTCTCCACAATCTTTACTTCTTCAGGCGCCTTCACAGTGCCTGCGGGGGTAACATCCTTAACTATTGAAGTTGTTGGGGCAGGTGCTGCGGGCGGTGGCAATGGCGGCGGTGGCGGCGGTGGCGGTGGCTATGCCAAAGGTATTTACACGGTGACTCCGGGTGCGGTACTTACGGTTCATGTTGCTTCCCCTATTTCAGGCTATACTGCCGATACCACTCATGTGAATAATTTAATATTTGCTACTAGCGGTCATATTGGAACTTATGTTGCCAATCCCGCGATTGGTGGAGGCGGTGTTGGAGGTATTGGTATCGGCGGCACGCTTGCCAACTACACAGGCGGCACAGGTGGTGGCGGATATTGGACCTATTTCGGTGGTGGGGGCGGTGGCGCTGCAGGTGCTAATTTAGGTGGTTATCCCGGAGGTAGCACCATTACTTGGACAGGTGCTTGTCTCACTCCGGGAGGAGCGGGTGGCATTTCAGGAGGTGCCCCGGGTGGCGATGGCGGAAAAGGTGCAGGATTCACGGACATGTCATGCGTTGTAACAAATCCTGCCGGGAATGGTGCCAACTTTGGTGGCGGAGGAGGAGGTGCAAATGGTAATGGTGGTCATGAAGGGACAGGCATTGGGGGCTATTGCAAAATTGAATATCAAACTATTACGGATGTAAACCAAATAGCTACTGACTATGCTATTTCAATTTATCCGAACCCATCAAACGGAAAATTTGTTATTGCTTCAGGAAATGAACAAATTAACACGATAGAAATTTATAATGTCATTGGCGATAAAATCTACGTTCACCTCAATTTTAATCAGCATAGCACAAAAGAAATAGACCTTTCGAGTTTTCAAAAAGGAATATATTTCATAAAATGTTCGGTAGGAGAAAAAACTTATAATCAGAAAATCGAAATTGAATAGCAACTAGGACAAGCCTCTTTGGATATTTTACATTGTTTTTCGATGTATATTCTTATCTTTCTGAGAGAAAAACCACCTAAGAATCATTAGAAGAAAACAATTCCAATAAATACCCATCATCAGCATTCTAACAGATGTTGATAAATATTTTTTTAAGTTTTTTGTTGTATATTCAATAAAATTTGTACTTTAGCACTCGAATTTGAGCCGAAGCAGTAATCACTTCACGATTTCATCATCCTGTAGTGCTTGTTGTATTGGCTTTTTTCCGTCCGCTTGATGGATTAAAATAAAAACAATTAAGCTATAACCACATTTATTATGAACGTTATTGAAGTAATTCTAACGCGCCGCAGTATCAGAAAATATAGTAATAGAGAAATTCCTCCCAAGGTGATTACGAATCTTCTAGAAGCGGCAATGTATGCTCCCACAGCACGCAATTCGCAGTCGTGGCAATTTGTTGTCATCAACAAGCGTGAATTATTAAATGATTTGGCTGAAATCCATCCGTATGGTAAAATGCTACAACATGCTCCCCTTGCCATTTTGGTTTGTGGCGACAAAATGAAAGAAGACAGCGAAGGTTATCTGAGTCAAAACTGTGCTGCAGCCACACAAAATATTATGTTGGCTGCTCATTCTCTTGGCTTGGGCAGTGTGTGGCTTGGTGTGTATCCGAAAGAAAATCGCATTGAGCCAATCAGCAAACGACTTAAACTTCCGGGATATGTTCTACCAATGGCTTTAATATCTTTAGGTTATCCCGATGAAACAAAACCCAAACCCGGGCGATTTGCTCGGGAAAAAATCCATTATAATGATCAATGGTATAAGTAATAGAAAAATATTTGCCACGCTGTCGGGCAAGCGTATTTTTTGTGTAATTTAGCCCTGTTTTTCAAAATACGATGATACGCAAAGAAACTATACAAAATATCAATGATGCCACAAAAATTGAAGAAGTTGTTGGCGATTTTGTTTCCTTAAAGAAACGAGGGGCGAACTATCTTGGCTTATGTCCTTTTCATAACGAAAAGACGCCTTCCTTCACGGTATCGCCTGCCAAAGGTTTCTACCATTGCTTTGGTTGTGGCAAGGGCGGTAGCGCTATTGATTTCATTATGGAGCACGAACATCATACCTATCCCGATGCGTTACGCTATCTTGCCGACAAATACCACATCGAAATTGTGGATGAAATACAAACGGCTGAAGAAAAACACATGCAGTCGGAGCAGGAAACCCTTTACAGTGTTGTGGCGTATGCGCAGAAACATTTCACAGACAATCTTTTCAACACTGAATCGGGCATGGCTATCGGATTGACGTATTTCAATGAGCGGGGCTTTACCAAAGATATCATTAAGAAGTTTCACCTCGGTTATTCTCCCGAAAAGTGGGATGATTTGTCAAAGAGTGCTATTGAGAATGGCTATAATGTTGATTACTTATATAAAAGCGGTTTAGCCATAAAAAAAGATGAAGGCGGTTTCTACGATCGCTTTCGCGATAGGGTCATCTTTCCCATCCATAATCTTAGTGGCAGAATCGTTGGCTTCACAGGCAGGATACTATCTTCTGATAAAAGCAAACCCAAATACGTCAACTCCCCCGAATCTGAAATCTACAGCAAAGGCAAAACCCTTTATGGAATATTTTTTGCCAAATCGGCTATTGTATCTAACAATAATTGCTATTTGGTGGAAGGCAACACCGATGTTATTTCGCTCTACCAATCGGGGATCGAAAATGTCGTGGCTTCTTCCGGCACAGCGCTTACGGTTGATCAGATAAAACTTATCAAAAAGTTCACTCCTAACATAACTATTTTATATGATGGCGATGATGCCGGCATAAAAGCATCCTTACGAGGCATTGATATGGTGCTCGAAGAAGGGATGAACGTGAAGATTGTATTATTCCCCACAGGCGAAGACCCCGACTCGTATGCTCGAAAGCATGATGCGGTTCAGATTAAGAAATTCATCACCGACAATGCGGTCAATTTTATTCTTTTCAAAACGAAACTTTTGTTGGATGAAGCTCAACATGATCCTATAAAAAAGGCGGAGTTAATTAAAGAAATTGTTCGAACCATTTCACTGATGCCAGAAGCGATTCACCGCAGCGTTTATATCAAAGAATGCAGCGAGGTGATGCAAATTCCTGAACAGTCACTTTTGAATGAGTTGAACAAACTGATGCGCAAAAAGTTCAAGAAGGACTTTGCAGAGGCTAACGGACATGAACAAGTGGATGTACCCGAAATACCCGACATTACTGTTGAAAAACAAATTATCCAAAACCAATACGATAGTATTCCTCTTGAGCAACATCTCCTATGGATCATTTTAAATTATGGAGAACAAAATCTAAGCTTCGAACGACTTATTGACGACAATCCGCTTCATAAAGAATCTATTGAGATCAAGGTTTCAGATTATATAGCCGAAATCCTGAGCTCGGAAGAATTCACGTTTAGTGATGTCAAATTGCAACAAATCTTCGATGAATACCATATTCAATCGCAAGATGCTGAAAGCAAAGACTCCCTATATTTTATCAATCATCCTGATAAAGAAGTTTCGAAAGTATATAGAGAAATTGTAAATCAGCTTTATTTTCTTTCCAAAAATTGGGAGTCTAAGTATCACATTTCTATACCTATTCATGAAGATGACAATAATGAGATATTGGCGAAAGACATTTCGAGTACCATCAACGGGATACAACTGAAACGTGTATCAAAAGAATTGCAAGAGATAGAAAGCTCGATGAAAACAATGCAAAGGGAAAACTCAGACAATCCTGAGTTGATGATTCTGCTAGACCGTTTCCACAAGAAGCAAACCATAATAATGAAAATCAGTGCACAACTTGGCAGGGTGTTTAATTAGTATTATATACTATTTCGAAGAAAATAAGCCTATTATCAAAAAATTAGCTAGCTATTTTATTTCGAATTCATCCCAATCCTGAGCTACATTGAAACGTTCGCGGTATTCATTGAGTTTGGCTTTGGGCAAGATTATCGTTTCAATGGTTTCGGTGTTTTCCTTAATTTCGCAGATTATTTCACCTCTTGGCGATACAATCATGCTATTGCCTGAATGTGGATTTCCTTTTCCATCCATACCGATACGGTTGACGCCTGCAGCATACGCCAAATTCTCTATAGCCCGTGCTTGCATCAACAAACGCCAATAATGGATGCGGGTTTCGGGCCAATTTGCCACAAAAAGCAATAAGTCGTACTCAAACTGCTCTTCGCGGTAGGAGTTTTTTATCCAAACGGGAAAGCGTAAATCATAACAAATCAGCGGGCAAATCTTCCATGAGTTCAACTCCACTATCAGTTTTTTTGTGCCGGGCGATATTTGCAAATGCTCATTATCAAAGCGGAACAAATGGCGCTTATCGTAGGTTTCATAGCTGCCATCGGGGCGCATCCACACCAAACGATTGTAAAGTTTGCCTTCATCTCTACACAAAAAACTTCCCGTAATCACACAATTAAATTCCCGAGCATGATTTTTCATCCATTGAAAAGTACGTCCTTCGGGAGCTTCCGCACATTTGTCGCCATTCATGGTGAAACCCGTATTGAACATTTCGGGAAGCACAATAAGGTCTTGTTTGGCAGGGAGATTGACAAACTTATTATCGAAATGTTCTAGATTCTTTTCAGGTTGCTCCCAAAACAAATCTGATTGTACGATATGAATTTTTAGATCTTGCATAATATTTCAGTGGCTTTTTCTAAGGTTTCTTCTTTTTTCGCAAAACAAAAGCGAAGCACTTTGCTGTCAATAAGATTATGATAAAAAACAGACACTGGAATGGAAGCTAATTTATATTGTTTGGTCAAACGAATGGCAAAATCCACTTCCTTCTCTTCGGAAATAGCACTATAATCTAACAATTGAAAATAAGTGCCATGACAGGGAACAATTTTAAACCGTGAATTTTGGATTCTTTCCACAAAGAAATCGCGCTTCTTTTGATAAAATGCATTCAAATGTATGTAGTTATTTTTATCAGCAATAAAATCTGCTAACGCATATTGTATTGGTGTGTTACAGGTGAAAACAATAAATTGATGCGACTTGCGAAATTCTGTCATAAGTTGTTCTGGTGCTAGGCAATATCCCATTTTCCACCCTGTGGCATGAAAAGTCTTGCCAAAAGAACCCACCACTAAACTTCTTTCTGCAAGTTTTGGATATCTGCACACACTTTCATGGGTTATAGTATCAAAAATAAGGTGTTCATACACCTCGTCGCTTAAGATAATAATATCACTCCCTTTGGTCAGTTTTTCCAATGCTTTCATATCATGGGGACCTAGGACACTCCCTGTGGGATTATGAGGTGTGTTGATGATAACCATCCGTGTTTTATGCGTAACAAGTTTTTGAACTTCATCCCAATTGATATGATAATCGGGGGCTTTCATGGTGGCATATTTTGGGATACCTCCATTCAAGCGGATGGCAGGCACGTAAGAGTCATACGCAGGCTCGAATACTATGACTTCATCGCCTTCGCGGACAAATGCTGCGATGGCAGAATACAAGGCTTGTGTTCCCCCTGCCGTTACGGTGATTTCGTTCACAGGATGATAAGTTATCTTATGAGCATCAAAAATCTTTTTCGAAATGGCTTCTCTCAAAGGTAAAATGCCTTGCATAGGAGCATATTGATTGAAACCATTTTTCATGTTTTTATAAACCAAATCAATTAGTTCGCTCGAAATATCGAAATCAGGAAATCCTTGTGAAAGATTTATAGCTTTGGTTTCGTTGGCTAATTGCGACATCACGGCGAAGATGCTAGTGGCTACGCCCGGTAGTTTGGTTTCTGTGTTGTTAAATGAATACGACATACGCTTTTATCGTTTATTTTTGTACTGAGTTTAGTAAGGCTTTGACGGGTTCCAAACCTAAGACATTTCCTTCTTGGATGGCTTTGAGAACAGCGCCACCGCCCGTGAAGATATAATATTTCGGACTGTCGAGTGCCACAATATATAAGCCCGGCAACAATCTCTTTAGTTCTTGCATGGTGTCGCCACCGCCATAAAGCTTCACGGCAGCTGTGTTTTTGTCAATGAGTTCGTCGAGGGCGATGGTGCCCTCATTGAAGTAAGGCGTGTAACCCATAACGGCATTGACAAAAATGGTTTTGGCTTCAGAAAATATTTTCAATACCGCCTCAGAATGAAAGGACGAAGGGTCAACATCCAAAATATAATTCAGCTTGTCTCCTTTTTTCAAATCAGCGATTTCTCGAATGCGAAACTGTCCCTTGATTTTACCTTCCATAGTGTCGGATTCGACTATATAGGGCAGTTCGATGAGTTTGCCGGGAAATTCGGCGGCAAATTCTACAAAGGTTTTGGCGTGTTCAATATCTTCTTGTTCAACGCCTTTTATTTCAATGCCATATTTCGCACAGAGATAGGCATTATAGATGACACCGCCCAAAACCAAATAATCGGACACTTTCAAGAGTGCATTTAAGGAATCCACTTTGGTGTCGAATTTTGAGCCTGCCACCACGGAGATGAAAGGACGTTCGGGAGAATAGATACGCTCTAGATTGGCAATTTCTCTTTGCATCAAAAAACCTGCATAGGACGGTAAATATTTGGCAACCTTCACTGTAGAAGCATGCGCCTGCCATGAGCCGAAAGCATCGTTCACATAGATGTCGGCTAATCCGGCAAGCTGATAGGCAAAACGATCGGCATCTTCGGTTTTAGATTCTTCGCCTGCGAACCATCTCGTATTGGGCAAATAAATGCCATCAATTTCGTCGTTTTTCAAGTCGCGAATCAGATGATTTATAGAGGTTTCTATGCCTAAGTATCCCTGATTGTCGTGGGGCATGAAGTCGGGGGTTTTTAGGGTGATGTGGAGTTTGTTCTCCAAATAATCCACGATGGGTTGGATGGAAGTGTCGTCGGAAATGAGAATCTCGCCCGTCTTTTTGTTTTTCGGTCTGCCCGCATGCGTCATCAGAATAATTTTTCCGCCTTTAGCATTGATATAATAGAGAGTACCTATGGTGGCGTCTATGCGGTAGGGATCGTGGATAATACCTTTTTTCACCACATTGTGGTCAACGCGCACCAAAACAACTTTGTTTTTCAGGTCGGCGTTTTGAAGAAGGGGAAGGTTTAACCCCTGCAATACATCAGTCATAACTATTGATTTTGAGAACTTCTTGGGTTGATTTGCGTATTTTGGTTCGAATAATGTCGTCGTGAGGATAGCCCACCGTGATGATGAGTCCAATGCGTTTGTTTTTGGGAATCTTAAGTATTTCGGCAATTTTTTTCTCATTAAACCAACCGAGAATACAGGTCCCAAGTCCGAGTTCGGTGGCTTGCAGGCAAAAATGTTCGGAAGCAATGCCCACATCCATCAAATAGAAGTCTTTGTTTTTGATTCTGCCGCCAATTTGGGAAATCACCTTGGGTTTTTCCATCATAAGCACCACAATCAGCGGTGCTTCAACCACAAATTTGTTGAACTGAACCACCATATTATAGGTTTCGCGGGCTACTTTGTTTTTAATATCTTCATCATTCAAAATAATGAATTTCCACGGCTGTGAATTGCAGGCAGAAGGCGCCAATCGGGCAGCTTCTATGCATTGTTCAATCTTTTCGGGTTCAATAGCTTGAGAGGAATATTTGCGAACACTTTGACGTGTTTTGACTAGTTCTAAAAAGTTCATTTGGTGTCTTTGGTTTTAATTTTGGCACGTACCCATTGCTTCAAGGTGGCGTACTCTTCGTCGGTGAAATATTTTTTTGGAAATAAACTGAATCTGAATTTATTTGGATAAATCATGATGACCAACTCATTTATCATGGCAGATTGGTAGTACTCCCAATTGTTGGTAGTGTTCACATTGTCTGACGTTACCTGAATATTTTCGGCAGTGAAAATATAGTTGAAAGGGTTCTTAAAGTCGGGCATTTTGGAGTACATACGTTTGCCAATGGTTTTAAGATTGTAGAAATACAAAATAGCGATGAACACGCCATAGCACAACAGAAACCACGCCGCCCAATTGGTGTATTTCAGTCCATCCATAGTGAATTGAAGGACTAGCAGAAACAAACCGACTAGGATGGAAATGCCACCAACAATGAGCAACAAACGACTGCGGACGGGATAGGCTTTGCGAAAATGGGTGGAATATGCCAATTGCAAATCTTCGGCAGTGAATAAAATGGTTTTAGATATTTTTTCCATAAATATGAGATTTTGAATTTACGGGAGTTCTATAAATTGCTTTTTCGTCGTTGGACTTCATTTTTTAAAATGCTCATTTACTTTAGTAAACTGCGCTTTTAAAAATCTTGTCCGCCTCGAAAAATCTAATTTCTAGAACCCCTCTAAAATAGAAGCAGACAAATTTACGCAAAATTGAATTAGTGGAGGAAATATTTTTTTAATTATCTATAAATTGTGATTTGAGCAGGATACAATTGGTGGTTTAGCGATAGAAAAAGGCTTGCCCATCAGCAAGCCTTTTTTTATTTAGATTAAAATATAGATTTAGGTGTTGGGTAGAGGAGGGTTTGGTACGATGGGGGGAGGGATGATTTTGGTTAGTTTGATGGTGGCTTTGGCGGTGTGGTGGTCGTCAATGCCGATGTTGGTTCTGGAACCACCGGGGTAGGTTGGATGTTCGTAGGTGACATTGTATGTGCCAACTTCTAGGCTGTTAAGGCGTAAATAACCTTTTTTAGAAGTGTATTTTACAATGGTTTCGACGCCATTGGTGATGATGCATTTCATTTTATAAATGGGTGTGCCTGAATTGGAATCTAGGAAACGGTAGAGCAGAGAGTTGTGGCGTCTGCCAATACCTGCACCAATTTTAGTAGCATTGTACCATCCTGAAGCGAGATTGGGTTTGTATGCTTCCAAAAATGTACCAATCAATTCTTTATCAAATCCAACTTTTTGGAAGTTGGGAGCCAATTTTTCTGTGCCTTCGGATTTGCGTTCTTTTATTTTATTTTTGGGTTTGTTGAGAACATCTGAAAATCTAGAGATAGCTAAATCAATTTCATCGATGATGTCTTCGGTGATCTCAGTGATAACTGATTTGTTATCGTTGAGCATGTTGCGTAAATCGGTTGCATGCGATAAGGCTAATTTATCGGCGGCATAGGTAACATAAGAGCGAGGATATTTCAGAGAACCTGCCAATTCGGGTAATTGTAAAATGAAAGCTTGGATGTAGCCGCGCATACAATAGGTGATTACAATATTGCCCATGATTTTTTTATAAATGGCTTTGTCGGCAGCAATGTATTTGTAATCTTCAGATTGTTTGAGGATGGCTACTTCGAGGGTTGTCATATCAAGGGAAAAGCGATCGTAGAGGGGATGAAAGAGGGGTAATAACATGAGTTCGGTGAGATTGTTTTCAAGGAATGTTCTTCCCCCGTCATCAGAATTGTAATGTGCTAATTCAATTTTTTTCATAGGATTAAGGATTTAAATGGTTGGTAATTGATTTAAATTTGAACTAAATATTTTTAATTAATTGTTTTTTAATATTTTACTGTTATTATAACTGTTTATGATGATATAATTATATAGAAAGTTAGTATTATTTGAAAGAGAAGTTACGTTGCTTGAAAGAGAGAGCACAACATTCAAAAGAGAATACACAGGATTCAAAAGAGAATACACAGTATTGAAAAGAGAACACACATTATTCAAAAGAGAATACACAGGATTGAAAAGTGAATAGACAGGGTTGAAAAGTGAACACACACTATTCAAAAGAGAATACACAGTATTGAAAAGAGAACACACAGGGTTGAAAAGTGAACACACAGGGTTGAAAAGTGAACACACACTATTGAAAAGTGAACACACACTATTGAAAAGTGAACACACACTATTGAAAAGTGAATACACAGCGAACGATAAAGAAGTATCGTTATTTTTGAAATAATTGAAATAGAACGATTTAAGATTTTGGTCTAAAAATAAAAAGAAAGGAAGCGAAAAATGAGGATAATTTGAATAATTATTTTTGGCATAGGTAAAAGAGATGCTGCCGAGAGAGGAAGAGAAAGGATAATATGTGAGACGGGAGGCAAACATTAGGTTGATTTGTGTATCTGCTTTTTTTACTTAGATTGGTTTAACGGTTTGATTTTGTATCGGCAATAATTGTGGTTTTTTGTTGGTAATTTATTTGTTTTGAAATCGGGCGTAAAATTAATACAAAAAAATGGAATAGCAAACGTTTTTTATTTTTTATAATTTATTTAACTCATTGCTCTTAAAAAGGGGTGGTAATTGGATAAGGTAATTAACCCCAAACCCCTTAAAAAGGGGCAATAACAGGGCAGGATATAATAGATACGTTTAGGCTTTTTTGGGTGAGGAAATCTGCTAGATTTTGGAAATCTTGCAGATTAGAAGGCAAAAGGGCGTTTGCAATATCCCGACACTTCGTGTACGGGACAGGCTGCCCCTACAAGCGGCGGAACAGGAAAATAGGCAGAGCCTAAAAGGATAGAGGCGATAGAGGTGGAACTTCTGCCGAACGGGGGGGGTGAAACATTTGATGAACTTTAA
>CAIOJS010000139.1 GCA_903858655.1 uncultured bacterium
AGAAAAAAGCGTTATGCAGAGACAAATTAAAATTCCGATGGTAAAAACTGTTTGTTGTTTCATTTTGAGATATTATTGCTAACTTATTATTTATGCTATAAAGTAACATAAAGCCACCCAATTTCGGCAGGCTTTATGTTACTATTGTTACTTATAATTTTTCTGCACATACGAAATTAATCATTATTCAAAATTATGCTGCATGTATCGTGAATTTAATATCACCTGTAGTGTTGAAATCGTCATTTTTAACCATCACAAATTTATAGGCGATGTTGCCCAACACGCTTGGGTTTATGGTAACGATAGCACCTGCGGGCAAGTGATACCAAGCCGTAGGTTCCCATTTGGCAGTTTGAGTTATGGCTACCAACAAATCAACCGTGCCGAGGTTTTCCATGGTGACGGTGTCGCCCGGTTTAAAGAAACGCATACAAATTTTACGTTTTTCGCGTTTGGGCACGCGTAAGGTATAGATTTTTTCGTGCAGTGCTTTATAAATCAGTTCCATCGGAAAATAAGCAAGCGCTTTTTTGGGCGTGCTGATAAACACCATCATCAAACCATGAAAACAATACCAAACGCCTTCGGCTGCTGCGTCAACAGCGTTGTTGAGCGCGGTTATATCCGTATCAACCGCACCTTTTTTGCCGGTTTGCGTTAGCGTTTTGCCCGACATTACGTCGGCATGCGCCTGCACTTCCAGTTTTAAAGCTGCCAAACTAGCATCCGAACCGATGGCAGTGACTAATGCATTTACGCGGATGAGGCGCGAAGCACGCGAGCCGCTATAAAATTCTTTTCTGCCGCCTATCAACAATTCGTCGTAGCGTTCGCTGCCTTCTTCATATTCCATTAAAATTTGGCGTACCCAACTCCTAACGGCAAGTTTCATACCTGCAACGGTTGTAACCACTTGTTTGGTAGCAGCTTTTTTAGCAATTAAATCTGCATCGCGGCGGGCTGCGATGGCTGCCAAAGCAATGTTGAGTGGATTGTAATAGGTGAATAACGCTAAGATGCGAGCGTCCACCGCCTGATTTGTAAAAAGCATATCTCTAACAAATTGAGAGATTGTTACAGCCAATGGATAGCCGAGTTTCATTGCCTTTTTGAAATAATTTTTAATTAGGTTTGTACCTCTGTCTTGTCCCATGATTTTGTTTGTTTTTTAATTTATAATAAGAATTTAATTGTTCAGGATTTCTCCGATTATGTTTTTAATTTATATTTAATGTATTTGTGTTTGATATTTTTGTTGATGTTTATTGGTAATATGTTTAATTTATTTTCGACATTTTCTTCTATGTTATATGATATTTTAGGGAATATGGTATTTTTAAAGCTCAACTTCAAGCTTGAGATTGCTATGACTAATACTTGTAAGTTGTTATTATAAAATGGGTTCAATCCATTGTCGAATTAGACATTTGATAAAAACAAGTGTTTTGATGCCATACCTAATTAGACAATGGATGAAAACAAGTGTTTTGATGCATTGTTGAATTAGACATTCGATGAAAACAAGTGTAACGATGCATTGTCTAATTAGATATTCATTGAAAACAAGTGTAACGATGCATTGTCGAATTAGATATACGATGAAAGCAAGAGTTTTGACACATTGTCTAATTAGATATTCGATGAAATCTAAAGTTGCGATGCAATGTCTAATTAGATATGCGATGAAAACTAATTTTTCAATCGAAACCCAATTTCCATCTTCACTAAAAACAAAAGTTTAAATGTAATCTATAACACTCCTACCCGCCGAAACTATCCTAACAATACATAATCCTACAAAAACAACACCCTAAATCAGTTTCACTATCTACTCTTGAAAGATGCTTTTGTTGGGCACCGTAATCATGTTTTACACATAAACTCAAAAAAAATTAAGCCTTTAAAAGAACGGTTATTAAAAATCCATTTGAAAGTGCAAATATATGAATTATTTTCTTATTATACGTCATAATCAAAAAATAAATATTATTTGTTTTATTGTTGATTTTTTTTATTGTTTTTTTTCTTAGTGTTTCTAAGTGTTTTTAGTGCCTTAGTGGTTTTTTCTTTGTGAAACTTGTGGTAAAGAAAAAAAAAATAACCATAAATAACTCCCGACCAGAGGTACGGGACAGGACAAGGAAAATACACAAGCCTGCCTGCGTGACGCATTCAGGCAGGGAGCACCATGCCTTATAGCCTAAAAGCAAAAAAAAAGCCGAACATATAGCTCGGCTTTTTTCATTAATTCAATAAATATATTTTAAGCTTGGCTGCGTGCCAAAACAGGGAAACGCAATTGTGCCAAATAGAAAGCTCCGAAGAACACCGTGTTGAAAACCAAATCGCCCACCAAAGAGTTCATGAAAAACGAAATGCCGTTGGCGCCTGAGTTGAAAAACACCAAGCCTGCGGCGTAAGATTCCATCAGTCCGCCAAACGATTGTGGATACCGCGGGCTGCCCAACCATGCAGCGAAATTGGTTACGACAAAGAACAAGATGGACGCGCCCAAAGAAGCACCCAACACACCCAACACACTCGGTTTGCGCGCCAACAACAAGCCAATGCCCACTGTTGCAACAAAACTAATATATACTGCAGGCATCGTAGCATGAAATCCGAGCACCCAATCGCTCAACAACATGGCTGCCACAGGCACCAAAAATGCCAAATATTTTTTGTTTAAATAAGCCCCTCCAAACAAAGCCATGGCGGCTATCGGGGTGAAATTAGGCCAGTGAGGCATCAAACGCATTGATGCACCGGCAAAGATTACGGTTAATACAAACCAAAAGCGCGACGTAAATAGTTTTTTATTCATAATGATTTTTATTTTTCTGCGTACAAAATTAGAAAAAAAATTCAACATGGATAGTTTTTATTTTTTTTTATTCACAGAGGCGTTGTTAATAAAACTATTTTTCGTGAGGCGATAGTGCTCTCAAAGCCGCTAAAAACCTAGCAATACGACAAATTTATCAAGGCAAATAATTTTCTTTGATATCAGAAATTATACTAAAAGATTGCATATCTCGTTTTTTTTGCTGAATTTTGCCTTTTATTTATTTTTTATAAACTACAAAACACTATTATGAGCGTCTATTCAATTCTCAGCATTCTCTTTTTCATTTTCATTGTTGCCGGTTTGTGGGGACTTTTCGCCAAAGCGGGCTACAAAGGTTGGATGGCACTGGTGCCGTTCTACAATTTCTATATCTGGTTGAAGATTATCAATAAACCGATGTGGTGGTTTATTTTCATCCTGATGCCGTTCATCAATATCTTCACGTTATTGTTGATGATAGTGGAGCTGGCAAAATGTTTCAACAAAAACGGCTTGGGCGAACAAGCCATTGCAGCCATTGCGCCATTTTTCTATCTCCCCTACCTTGCTTTTATAGATAAGGAACCCTACACGCACCCCTCCAAACGGAAGCCAATGCCTAAATCTGCTTGGCGCGAGTGGGCTGATGCCATCATCTTTGCCGTGATTGCTGCCACGCTGATTCGTACCTTCTTTATTGAAGCATACACCATCCCTACTTCTTCGATGGAGAAAACTTTGTTGGTGGGCGATTATCTCTTTGTGGATAAAATATCCTTCGGTCCGCGCATCCCGATGACGCCGCTGTCGTTTCCTTTTGCGCATCATACGCTGCCTATGACAGAGTCCACCAAATCCTATCTGCAATGGATAAAACTCAACTATTACCGTTTCCCGGGACTCACCACCATCAAAAACAATGATGTGGTTGTGTTTAACTATCCTGACGGAGATACCGTTGCCTTGAAGATGCAAAACCGCAGTTATTATGCCATTGTGCGCGAAGTGGGACATTACGAAGCCTGGCACAATCAACGTCAATTTGGCGACATCGTGGCGCGTCCTGTTGACAAACGCGAAAACTATATCAAACGTTGCATCGGCATCCCGGGCGATTCTTTACAGATAAAAAACCAGATTGTGTATATCAACGGCAAGCCTTTGCCCGATGTTGGCGAAAAAGAATATAAATATATCGTTCAGACCAAAGATTCTATGCCTATCACGCCGCAATTCCTCGACAAATTCGACATCACCGAAAACGTCACCCAGATAGATTACGACAAATATGTCATCACGCTCACCAACGAAACCGCCGAGAGTATGAAGAAATTGACCAACGTCACTATGGTCAAAAAAGTAATTTATCCTAAGGGCGAATGGGCAAACTACACCTTCCCTTACGACTCAAACTATCGTTGGAACGAAGATAACTATGGTCCCATCTATCTGCCGAAAGCAGGAGACAACATCGCCATCAACATGAAAAACATCAGCATCTATCAACGTTGCATCGAGATTTATGAAGGCAATGATGTGAAAATAAAAGATGGCAAAATCTATATCAACGGCGCAGTTGCTACGTCTTATACCTTCAAATTGGGATATTATTGGATGATGGGCGACAATCGTCATAACTCTGCCGACTCGCGTTTCTGGGGATTTGTTCCCATTGACCATATCGTGGGAAAAGCCAAATTTGTTTGGCTATCCATCGCGCAGCAAAATCCAAACATCAAAGAACAAAAAGGACTATTCAGTCGTTTGCGTTGGAGCAAAATGTTCCGCTTGATTCATTGATACGGTATTAAAAATAAAACAGAAATTCCTCAATATCCTATAAATTTTATAACTATAACCCGAGCAACATTTGTTGACTCGGGTTTCTTATTTTTGTTGATAAATATTTTCATTTGTTTTTTGATTTTGCACAGTTATTCTTTGTAATTTTGCAAAAAATATATCATTATGCCTTTGCCTACACAGGGAACGGTTAGCAGCCTCTACTTCATCATCCATGGGTTTATCACTTCAAAAACCGATGCTAATATACTTGCGCCCGCCCGACGACTTCTCGCTATAAATTATGTAACGCTGCTCAATCGCATTGTTGCAAAAAAGAGCATTAGTTTCCGCGTACGAAACGACACCACTGCGCAGCAGTTCGATGTCGAAATCAATGATTATTACACCCCCACTTTGATGACCATGACCTGCAACTGTCAAGAGCCCAACATTTGCAAACACAAATTGGCGTCCTTGCTCTACATTGCCGAACGCCTGCCCGATAGTCAGCTTGTTGTGCCGCCCGAACTCACCAATGTGCGCCGCGCCCGCATGCCTGTTCCCTTGACAGAGATAATGGTGAACATGCCTGCCATCAATCTGGAGATACTGAACACGCTCACCAGCCGCGCTGATATCAACGTTGCCACCAATCTGGCAAGCTATAAAAAAGTGGAGATATTGCGCGTGGAAAAATTGGAGGTGGAAGCTGATGTCAACAATGCGCAATCCATCTATCATGTGTTGATTCGCAAGCTTAACGACACCTCATTTCTTACTTATTGCAATTGTTTGAAGGCTGCTCCGGCGATTTGCGAACATCGCTATGCCGTGTTTTATGCTCTTTATATCCAAAAAGGAAAGTTTTATTTCGAGACCTTGAAAGATTATTCGATGGTGAAGAATCAGCAACTTTCGGAGTACGGTTATTCCCTTGCCGACAACCTTACGGATAAATTCGAGTTCGTTCAGAGCCAGCAAACAGGTCGTCCGGAACTAAAGCTCAAAGACCTTACCTTGCGAAAGCTTTCGCGTTTTCAGGATTGGACTGCGGTGATTAACCAATTACAATTGGAGGAAAAACATGCCGAAACAGATGACATCCATTTTCCCGAAATCAAATACAAAGAAGGATTCGGAATTGGCTTTGTCATCAATTTTCAATACAACTATTTCCCGCATTTCACCCTGATGCCTTTTTATGCCAAGCTTGCCAAAGATCAGGCATCCGCTATTCATAGTTTCAAAACTTTCGTGTGCACCGACCCGCCTCTCGATGTGCCTGTGGAAGAACAAACGCAGCAAATTCTCTACCTACTGCAAGAAATTTCCGCAGAGCAACTCATAAAGGTATCTCAGAAGGAGAGTTATTATCACAAAAAAATTAAAGCGGATATGTTGGCGTATATTCCGTTTTCTCAAGAGGAATTCGAGCAGATGCACCGTCATATTCATGCGCGTCTGATTCAATTGTTTCCTTTGCTCGAGCAAGAACCTTACACCTATATGCAGATTTATTCGGGAAGTTTGAGCTCTAATTCCATCGCCAAAGTCGGTTTCTCCTCCGAGAAATTAAAGATGGTGTTTCGTCTCGAACTGAATGAAGATACCACCGATTTAGTTTTAGGTATAAAGAAGAGCGACGACACTATCATCACCGATGTGAAATTCTTCGCGGGCTTGTTTGTGCTGGAAGGCGAAACACTCCATCTCCTGAATCGTTCGCGCGATGCTGCCATCATCAAATATATAGGCGCCGCCGGCAGAATTAAGGTTCATAAGACAGATACCAACAATTTCCTGCGGGCTTTTGTGATTCCTTTGCAGCGTTATTACGATGTGGAAGTGCCCGAAACGGTCCTTGATACCACTTTGTTGAACGAAGAAGTTAGCTTCACCAAATTGATTTACCTGAGCGAAAAGAACGATAACTTTTTGGTCATCCGTCCTGCTTTTCGCTATAACGAGCATCCGCCTGTGGAATTTAGCGATGCCACCCGCATCGTGGAAGTGCAAGACAAAAAAGTGGTCATCATCCCCCGCGAGCATGAAATGGAAGAGTCGTTTGTGGAATGCGTACGCGCCTTGCATCCTTCTTTCAAAACGCAGGGCTTGCAGGGATTTTTCTACATCAGTTTTGAAGATGCCATGAAAGACGGATGGTTCTTTACCTTCTATAATCAAATGAAGGACGAAGAAGCGGAAGTATATGGCATGAAAGATATGAAGAAGTTTCACTACAATCCTCATACGCCGGTCATTTCCTTTGGTTTTGCAACGGGTATTGACTGGTTTGATGTGAAAATAAATATTATGTTTGGCGACCAGATGGTGCGCTTGAAAGATTTGCGCAAGGCGGTCATCAACAATCGGAATTATATCTTGTTAGACGATGGTTCTATCGGTATTTTGCCCGAAGAATGGGCGAAGAAGTATTCTTTGCTTTTCAAAATGGGCAATGTGGACAAGGAAGATTTGAAAGTGCCGAAGTTTCATTTCTCTATCATTGACGAAATGTATGACCAGATTGACGACGAGAAGATTCGCCGCGAGTTGGAGTACAAAAGGAATATGTTGCAGAAGTTTAGCCGCATCGAAGATATCGCTATGCCCGAAAAGGTGCAGGCTGAGTTGCGTCCTTATCAGAAATCGGGGTTCTCATGGTTCAATTTCCTGGATGAATTCAATTGGGGTGGTATCCTTGCCGACGATATGGGACTCGGAAAAACCTTGCAGACCCTCACTTTTCTTCAACATCTGAAGAATAAAAAACTTTTTATACACGAGGAATCCGAAATCCCCTTCGAGGAGTTCCAAAGAGACACCCATCTGATTATTTGCCCGAATTCCCTGATGTTTAATTGGGAAAGCGAGATACAAAAGTTTTGTCCCGACCTCACCTACCATATCCATCACGGCAGCGACAGGGTGGCGGACGCCAAAGAGTTTGCCGCTCACGACATCATAATAACCACCTACGGCACCATCCGATCCGACTTTGAGGTTTTCGTCAAGTTTATGTTTCGTTATATCATTTTGGATGAGTCGCAGGCTATCAAAAATCCCGCTTCAAAAGCCACCAAAGCCGTGCAATTGCTCAAAAGCCGCAATCGCCTCGCCTTGTCGGGCACTCCGTTGCAGAACAACATTTATGATTTGTTTGCGCAGTTGAATTTCCTTAACCCGGGCATGTTGGGAAATTTGGAATTTTTCAAGAGTGAGTTTGCCGTTCCCATCGAAAAAAATCAGGAGCAATACAAGAAAGATCAGTTGAAGAAACTTATTTTTCCTTTCTTCTTGCGGAGAACCAAACATCAGGTGGCAAAGGAGTTGCCCGAGAAAACGGAAACGATTTTATATTGCGAAATGGGCGCAGAGCAACGCACCGTGTATGACGCTTATCGCAACGACTATCGCGACCGCATTATGCGCCGCATCGCCACGGATGGTTTGGAAAAATCGGGCATTTATGTGTTGCAAGGTTTGATGAAACTGCGCCAGGTGTGCGATTCGCCGTCCATTTTGGGCAACGATGAAATCTATAGCCACGAATCGGTGAAGCTCGAAGAACTTACGCGTGAGATAACTGAAAATACGGGCGAGCACAAGGTTCTTGTGTTTTCGCAATTCATCGGTATGTTGCATCTGATTCGCCAACGCATGGAACTGCACGGGATTAACTATGCCTACCTCGACGGGAAAAGCAACGACAGACGCGAAAGTGTGGAGCGTTTCCAAACGGATGAAAACTGCAAAGTGTTTCTGATTAGCTTGAAAGCCGGCGGCGTGGGGCTGAATCTGACTGCTGCGGACTATGTTTATTTGGTTGACCCGTGGTGGAATCCCGCTGTGGAGGCGCAAGCCATTGACCGCACGCACCGCATCGGTCAGTTGCGCAGCGTTTTTGCTTACAAGATGATTTGCAAAAATACGATAGAGGAAAAGATACTTATTCTCCAAAACAAAAAGAAAGACCTCGCCAAAGAGCTTATTTCGGAAGAGAAATCCTTCTTGAAAAACCTTAATAAGGATGATATTGAGTATCTGTTCTCATAATTTTACTACGAATTGTATTATGATTTCTCTTGGATGCTATTTCCATAGTATCTAATGCTATTCACATTCTAATAATATTTTAATTCAATTATTTAGAAGTATATTACATACTAATAATTATATATTTTCTAATAGTGTGTACATAGCATTTAATTGTATGTAATATACTTTTCATAGTATGCAATTTATTTTTATTAGTATGCATATTGCTTTTTATAGTCTGTATATAGCTATTTATAGTATGTATTATAACTTATTTGGTAGGTATTATTTCTTTAATAGTATGTATTATTTAACCAATAGAGTGTATTTAATATTTAATAGAAAGAAAATATTTCTGAATAGTGTGTAGCTTAATTTTTCTACTAATTTGTTTGCAATTAAAAAATAATTCGTAATTTTGCACCCATCTAATCATTAAACCTTATGAGAAACACAAAACTTAAGCCCCTCTTCCACATGTCTTTTGGCGCATTAGCGCAATTAGGCGATAGGAGCGTATCGCTCAGCACCCGTGACCATGAAGTTTTGCTCCAATACGGTGTGGACCAAGCCTACATAAACATGTTGAAGAGCCTCACACATGAAGTAAAGCATTTTTCGACGGACGAAGAATTGGCAGGAGATGCGATAGCCCATCGCCAAGACAAAGATCTTTTTGCCGATATTTTGAAAGTGAACATTCGTATGATGATGGTGCGCGTTCGCAATGCTTTTCCTGCCAACAGCAGCAAACCCGGACGTTTCGGAACCGACAATTTGGATAAAATGACCGACTTGGTGCTTATCAAATGTGGTTTTAGGGTGGTGCGCATGGCAAACGAATTTCTCTCGGAGCTCGCCCCCAAAGGCATCACACAAGCTGACATAGACGCATTGGAAACCGACGCCATCAACATGGACCAAGCGTGGGACGAACAACAATATAAAACCTATCTGCGCACAAGCGTGACCCACGACCGCCTACTGCTTGCCAACGAACTCTACAGCCGCATCATGGAGCTTTACGACTATGGCAAAAACTATTGGGTGACCCGCAATTCGGCTTATTATAAGGATTACATCATTTACGACACCCCTAAATCTAAGCCAAAAAAGGCAAAGAAAAAGGCGGACGAGGCTAAATAATATAAACTGTGTTTATCGGTAATTCGTAATTCGCCCATTCGTCATTCGTAGGGCTTAAAAACCTTGGGATTTGGAAT
>CAIOJS010000140.1 GCA_903858655.1 uncultured bacterium
ACCCATGTTCGTCTCGAGCCGCACGAGTTTTTCTGGTCCTGTGGAAGTTGTCATGGTTGGGGGTGTGGCTATAACCGTTGTTATCACGGGTGTTGGTACTGGTGTAGGAGATGAATAAGTCGTGGCTGGGTGAGATGATGCAGACAATATCATTCCACCAACAACCAAAATAACAATAATTCCCACCACAATTAAAATTGGTACAATAAAAGTTCTCTTTCCTCCATCAGTATCTATTTTCGAGGTTTCACGATTCACTTGGGATGGAATATCTTGTTTTATCTGCACACCACATTTCGGACAAAATTCGGTATCACTTACTTTGAATTTGGTGCCACAACTGGGGCAAAACGAGGGCGGCATCAGTTATCACTTATCCAGATTTATGTTTTTATAATATTTCTATTTGTTTACATTTGATCCATTGACATTATTAGTTCGTGTTGGTTTCAGGAATAGGCGGTAAGGAAGAGAACGGGGCACTGTCGCGTGTAAAAAAAAATGTGAAATGGTGTACTCATGTTAGATAAAATGATAATGGGGAACCCCCCCATTTCAAGTCATTTAAACGATTTCAGACACGCAGAGGGGATATCTTCGCGGTCATACAATTACAACACAGTGATGTGACGATAATCTCGCAGGGATTGAGTTCGCGGGATGTAAAATATGTGTTCCCCCATGAGAACAGTGTTTGAACGGGGGGCTCACCAGTGTAATCTCTTCATCCGGTAAAGTCGGTGTGCGTGTTTTAAGTCCACCTCTTCAATTCTCAATTAACAACCTTTATCCTCATTGCCGATAACTACCCAACTATATATATGTAACAGTGAATTTCGAAATGAATCAACATTTATTTATCAAATTTGATGTTGTTCATTGGTACAAATCTCGATAATCCTAAATGATGATATGTTTGTATGAGTAAAGGAACGATTAAAGTAAGAATATACAAGCGGTGTAAGAACGATGGATAAAATGAAGGTAATAAGATATGCGTGTTTCGGGGTTGGTATTTGGAACTTAATATTATTTTATTTGTGGTTTGGAACTCCCCAATTTTCTTTCAATACGGTAAATATTATACGCATATTATTTTCTATTTCGGGAATTCTGTTGATAATTTCTGGTTATTACATTATAAATGAGCGAGAAAAAACAAAAATTTTACTCGTCATCTCAATATTAATAGGGATAGGTATTAACTTCATTTTACAATTACAATATTCACATAGGGATTTTTTAAGCATCGCACTCATCATCGCATTTTTTATTATTTCCGTTCCTCAAATTTTTATAGCATTCGCTCTTTTTAAATTTGATAAAACATTACCATCACGCAACAACTCCGAAAATATCAAACTTGTTAAATCAGAAATAATTCAAAAGGTATATTCTGCACATGAACAAAATGATAGATCTCTTTCGGAAAAAAATATCTCTCAACGGGAACCGACGAAGAAACGAATTGTTTCGGCTATAAATCAACCCCTTCCCGTTATTATTCCATCTGAAAAACAGATTCTCACAAGAAAGGATTCAATTGCCTCTCTTCAGAAAAACGCACAACAATTGTTAGAAAATGCAGAAAAAGTTGGTACTGTCCCAGATTCGATAAAGAAAAATCTCCAGGCACAAGATATCGAAACACAGGAAAAAACGATTAAAGATTTGGATTCATTTATCGCCAACGCAAAACCGGAACTTACGATCGCTCTTGATCGC
>CAIOJS010000141.1 GCA_903858655.1 uncultured bacterium
ACGTGGTTTGGTTGTTTCCGATCGTAAAACTCTTCTTATCCATCTCAATAATGTTAATTATTATCGTCTAAGTGCCTATTGGTACACATTTCGCCAAGCCGATGACACTCTAAAGCCTGGCACTTCTTTTGAGATGATCTGGCGACATTATACATTTGATCGTCAATTAAGGCTGTTGGTTATGGATGCTATTGAAAGGGTGGAAATAGCTTTCCGGACACAGTTGACCAATATCTTTACCTTGAAATATGGCGCATTCGGACATCTAAAAAATATCAATCTTCCTCGAATTGATAACAGCCGCTGGACTGACTTAATTCAGAAAATTCGGGGCGAAGCTGAACATAGTAAGGAACGCTTTGTTGATCATTATCAGAACAAATATATCGGCGAGACGGATTTACCCTTATGGATGGCTGTCGAATTGATGACTTTTGGAATGCTCTTTACTTTTTCACGAGGAATGGAGTCTGAAATTAAGCAAAAAGTTGCTGCCGTATATGGTATATCGGCTGAAGTTTTGGACTCATGGCTTCACTGCCTCAACCAGGTACGAAATATTTGCGCTCACCATGGGCGTTTGTGGAACCGTTCGCTTGGTATAAAACCGGCGATACCAAGACGCAACAAGCACCCCCAATGGCATGTGCCGGTTGAAGTAAGCGGCGAAAAGATTTTTGCAGTATTGACCTTTTTACGTTATCTCATTTCGTATGTTGCACCCCTAAGCCAATGGCCAAATCGTGTAGAAAATTTGCTTAAAGATTATTCAGATATTTCTTTGAAGCCGATGGGTTTCCCCGAAAATTGGAAAGATTGTCCTATCTGGATCAGCGGGAACGAATAAACAGAAAACTACGGTTTTGAATCCGTTGTCATTGACGTTGTCTCACTGAAAGTATGATATACATAACTTGTTTCCATGCTATGACACTGGCGGAAGCACACGCAGACAGGGGAAATTAAGGCGCTTGAAAAACGATATATTTTTTTGGGCTCATCCGGTTGATGCGTGTATAGCGCAACAAGGAGAATCAATATGGATATAACTCTCATACAAAGCACGATTACCGGCCTCAAGCTTGCCGGTGACATTGCAAAGGGCTTCCTTGAGCTTAAATCTATCTCTGATGTTCAAGGGAAAGTTATTGAGCTTCAAAGTGCCATTTTGGCCGCCCAAAGCAGCGCACTTGCGGCCAATTCTGACCAAGCGGCGATGGTTGATGAGATACGCACCCTGAAAGAAGAAATCGCGCGCGTAAAAGCATGGGAAAAACAAAAGAATCGTTATAAACTTATAACACCTTGGACCACATATGCTGCTGGAAGTATTGCTTATGCGCTGAAAGAATCTATGAAGGAATCCGAACCCCCTCATTTGATATGTACAAAATGCTACGAGGATGGGCGAAAGTCTATTCTCAATCCACTCCAATCATCCGATGGACGTGTTGTGTTTTCTTGTCCAGTTTGTAAGTCACAAATACCAACTGGCAGTCGGTGGACAGCGCCACCAGTTGCGTATGCGCCTGATTGATTTTAAAATAGATAACATTATTACAACCTCTAAAAATGTTTAATAAAAATGCTAACAAATCATTAAAGCCGACTGCTACCGCGTCGGCTCAAATTCGCGTTATTCGAAAAATAAATATAAGGGAGGCGTAAAACCTTTACGTCAATTTTTCCCTAGCCGTGAGGCGAAAGGAGGTAAGCCATGTGTAAGTTTTTGTCTTACCTAATGACGGAGAGGCGTTTATTTGAAGGGAGATGACATAGATGAATAATCTTAGTAGGCAAGGGAACTCGTCATTTCCACCTGCAAGAATTCTCCTTATGTTCATAAAACTTTCAAATAGCACCGATATTTTGGTGTCACATAGTATCAAGATGACAACTTGCTCTATCTATGTGACGCC
>CAIOJS010000142.1 GCA_903858655.1 uncultured bacterium
AAAATTCCAAATATTGAAGCATATCGCTATGGTGCTACGATGCGCATAGGTTGGAAATGGATACAAGTATTTGGATATTATTCCTTATCAAAACTGTTTAAGAAAGATAAAGGACCGGATATGTATCCTATTTCTTTAGGGATAACGGTTTCTCCTTATTGATGATAGAGCAGTAAGCTCATCGTTGAAAATATAAGGGCTCCCACAAACCATCCGACATAAACTTCGGAAGGTTTGTGGGAGTTTAGTTTTAAACGGGCAAAACCTACGAAGCCTGAACATACTATTAGCAGTATGATGATTGGAAGTAAATTCAATCCTAATTGATAATACAAACCAATGAATAAGGCTGTCATGCCTCCCATTGCTGCTGTATGTATGCAAATCTTCCATCGCAGATTTATGAACAGCAGTACAATAGAAAGTACGGTGGCTATCAACAAATAGAAACTATAGATAGCAGGTATTTTAGTGTTAGTGAATAATGTATAGGTCAAATAATAGATGATTGTAGTGCTAAGGTAAGGATACATGCGCTCTTGTTTGGTTTTCATTTGAAAGCTGGCAATTATCTTTTTGTAACGAAAAATAGAGAAAATAAATACCGGAATCAATACTGTTGAAACTACCATCATTATCAATAAAAGCACTTTTGCTTTGATAGGCAGCACAAACGAAAAATAAGCATTCGCATTAAAAACGATTAAAAGCGAATACGTTGGGATTAACAACGGATGAAATATATAAGAAATAATTTGGGCTATACGTTTTTCCATTGTTAAGGGTTTTATTGGTTGATGCGATACCTTATTTCGCGGCTATCCAACTAATCATATAGTCCATAGTATCACGATTATGTTGATTTACATTGGGGTTTTGTACCCACGAACCTTTCAGCCCGTTATAGACCGATGTAAGTTCAAAATGCGATAGCGCAATACCCAAATCAACATCGTGCAGACCAATTTCTTGATATTTTGCTGAAACTGTTTTTCGATAAAAGTGAAAGACATCTTCATCTTCCATCACAACCCGCCACGGTTGCGTGTTTCCGGCAGAGGGTGCTAAGCGAAGCATGTCAAGCGATTCGGCATAAGGACCTGCTTGTTCAGGGTGCAAGGCAGTGTTCATATCATTCAAGAAAAACAAAGCATCCCAATCCTTTCTTTTGGAAGCACCAACAGCAAAACGAGCCACTTTCTCCACAAACTTCTTCTTTTGGGCAGCATAACCCACGATTAATAAACTTGGAATTGATACTTCAGATGAGAGTTCGACTTCGGGGAAATAAGCTTCATCAAACACACCTATCCAACAGGTGCCCAATTGCAAGGCTGTTGCTTCAAGCACTATTTTCTCTAACAGATACCCATAACTCATACGCGAATTGGAGTCTTTCTTGGTCTTCGCCAATATATAAGAACGATGATTTGAAATGAGACCATAGGTGATTTTCATTTCCTGACGACATTCAGTATCCTTCTCAAGCAAAATAAAATTTATTTTTTCACCAAACAGTCCTGTGTTATACTTTTTAAGAATGAATTCAATTGCTTCTTTATCAGAAGGAGCAAGCATTTGGGCAAGATAGGTTCTACAGGAAGTTCGTTGTTTGATAGCTTCTATGGGATTCTTCATAATGATGGCATATTTACATAGAAAAATAGCAATGGATTCATCATTTCGATGAATACCTGAACTTCCTATTGATTAAATTTACTTTGCTTCTTTCAGTTGCTTTAGTTCTTTTTCAAGAGTTTGAATGCGGTCGGCGATTTTGGGGAAATTTCTGAAATGAACATACGATTTCTTAAAATCATTGATATTAAAAGCGATGTATCCTTGCAGCAAACTTCCTTCTTGTGTAACAGTTTTTGCAACCCCCGAGCGTGCTTGTACCTTTACGTGGTCAGCAATAGAAATATGCCCAACGATACCTACTTGTCCGCCAATAGCACAATCTTTCCCTATCTTTACGGAGCCTGCTACGCCAACTTGAGAAATGATGATAGAGTTTTCGCCAATTTCTACATTGTGTGCTATTTGAATCAAGTTGTCAAGCTTACATCCTTTATGTATTATTGTTGAACCAAGCGTGGCGCGGTCTATACACGTATTAGCTCCAATTTCAACATCATCTTCTATAATAACATTTCCGATTTGCGCTACCTTTTTATGCGTCAAATCGACTTGTTGTACAAAACCATAACCATCTGCTCCCAATACCGAGCCTGAATGTAGGATGCAATTGCTTCCGATGAGGGTGTCAGAATATAAAGTCACCGAAGCATAAAGCGTCGTATTGTCTTTAATCTGAACATTATCGCCAACATAACATTGCGGATAAATCTTTACATTGTTTCCTATCACAACATTATCTCCAATAAATGCCATGGCACCAATATACACGTTAGTTCCAATCTTTGCCGAGTCAGAAATACATGCTTTTTCGGAGATGCCGCTTTTGTTGAGCTTCATTTTATTATAAATCTCCAACAGACTTGCAAATGCAGTGTAAGCATTATCCACTCTGACCAAAGTTGCCCGTATGGGATGCTCAGGAACAAAATCACGATTGACAATTACCACTCCCGCTTTGGTGGAATATATAAATTGTGTGTAAGCCGGATTGGCAAGAAATGTAAGAGATTCTTCGTCTCCCTCTTCAATTTTTGAGAGCTTCGATACTGAGGCTTCGAGGTTTCCATCAACAGTTCCCTGAAGAACTTCTGCTAATTGTTGCGCTGTAAATTTCATAAGAGTTATATATTTTTCAGTTTACAAGGTTTGTAAAGACTTTGATAGGTTCAATAATATCAATTTTATTTTATTAATTGTGGTTTCATGCTATAAGGAAGAGGTGGCAAAGCTAGACATTAAGTTCTATTTTATGGCATGAATAATGAATTGTTTTAAATCTCTTTCCGCATCCGAGCAACAGGAATGTCCAACACTTCACGATATTTGGCAACGGTTCGCCGAGCAATAGTATATCCTTTTTCTTTCAGGATATCTGTCAGTTGGTCGTCCGTCAGAGGTTTCGTTTTACTTTCGCCTTCCACGCAATCCATCAGTATTTTCTTCACTTCGCGGGTTGAAACTTCTTCTCCTGTATCTGTAAACAAAGCTTCAGAAAAAAAACTTTTCAACAAAAACGTACCAAAAGGTGTGTGAACATATTTGCTGTTCACTACGCGCGAAATCGTTGAAATGTCAAGGTGTACAATTTCGGCAATATCTTTCAAAATCATCGGTTTCAAGCTCGTTTCATCCCCTTCCAAAAAATACTCTTTCTGAAAATTCATGATGGCTCGCATCGTTCTCAACAGCGTATCCTGTCGCTGTTTTATCATATCAATAAACCATTTCGCCGAATCCAATTTCTGTTTCACAAAAACAATCAAATCCTTGTCATGATTCGATTTACTGACTTTATTAGCCGCAGCACCTTCTATCATTTCCAAATACGACTTGTTGATACGAAGGTCGGGAGCATTTTTCGAATTGATCACCAATTCCAAAATCCCATCTGTATTATATATCGTGAAATCGGGCGTAATATATTGATTCGGTTTCGCCAAATCAACAAACGAACTGCCCGGCTTCGGATTAAGTTTCAGAATTTCGTGTATCGCATCCTTCAATTGCTCATTGGTGATAAGCAATCGTTGCTCAATCTTATCATAATGCTTCCGCGTAAAATCATCAAACAACTCCTGTAGAATCTTCTTCGCAAGCACGGTGGCTTCATTCGAATATTCTTTGTGGTTCAACTGTATCAGCAAACACTCTTGCAAGTTCCGTGCACCCACGCCATAAGGCTCAAAATCCTGAATAACCTTCAGCATTGCTTCCAAATCTATCACCGTAGTGGTGATATTTTGATTGAATGCCAAATCGTCAACCATCGCCGAAAGTTCCCGATGCAGATAGCCAGAATCGTCCAAATTTCCTATGATATATTCCGCAATTTGATACTCCCGTTCGGTCAAGTCCTGCAACCCTAATTGCGAAAACAGGTTTTCCTGAAAACTTTGTCCCACCGAAAACGGAATCTCATTCCGCTTATCCTCATCCGCATTGCCTTCATAATTGCTGAGCTTATAATCGGGTGTATCGTCGTCGTCCATATAATCTTCCAACGAAACCTCGTCATCAACTTTTTCAATTTCTTCCACTTCGGTCTCCAACTCCTCCGTTTCGCTTTCGCTTTCGTCTTGCGAGTTGTTGTCCTCCACTCTTTCGTCCTGTTGAGTCAATTCGTCGTTGGCGTCTTCCAACACAGGATTGATTTCCAATTCCTCCTTGATGCGTTGCTCCAATGCCATAGTGGGCAACTGCAACAGTTTCATCAATTGAATCTGTTGCGGCGAGAGCTTTTGCTGTAGTTTTTGTTGTAGTCTTTGATTAAGCATAAAATTTTAAACTTTTTCAGTACACGAATGTACGACTTTTTTTCTTACCATAGCAAGAAATTCGTAAAAAACTTTCTCTACTAAATTTCGCATGATTAAAATTCAGCATTTTGCGGCGTCCGTGGAAAAGGTATCACATCCCTGATATTTGCCATTCCTGTAACAAACAAAATCAAGCGCTCAAATCCCAAACCAAACCCGCTATGTGGGGCTGTGCCAAACTTACGCGTGTCCAAATACCACCACATATCTTTCTCCGGAATATGCATCTCTTCAATACGCGCCAACAATTTCTCATAACTTTCCTCGCGCTGCGAACCCCCAATAATTTCACCTATCTTCGGAAACAAAACATCCATCGCCCTCACCGTTTTCCCATCATCATTCTGTTTCATATAAAACGCTTTAATATCGCGCGGATAATCCGTCAAAATCACAGGACGCAAAAAATGTTTCTCCACCAAATACCGCTCATGTTCCGACTGCAAATCCAATCCCCAACTCACCGGAAACTCAAACTTCTGTCCCGAAGCCATCAAAATATCAATCGCCTCAGTATAAGTCAAACGCTCAAACGGATTCTCTATGATAAACTTCAGGCGGTCCAACAGCTCATTATCATACATCTTATTCAAAAACTCCAAATCATCATAACACGTATCCAAAGCATATTGAACCAAATATTTCAACATATCCTCTGCCAAATCCATATTATCCGTAATATCATAAAACGCCATTTCGGGCTCTATCATCCAAAACTCAGCCAAATGGCGCGGTGTGTTCGAGTTCTCCGCCCGAAACGTCGGTCCAAACGTATAAACCAAGCCCAACGCCATCGCCGCCAACTCCCCTTCCAACTGTCCCGAAACCGTCAAGCCCGTTTGCTTCCCGAAAAAATCCTTACTATAATCCACCTCGCCCGTCTCCGTCCGTGGCGGTTTCTCCACATCCAAAGTCGTCACCTGAAACATCGCCCCGGCGCCCTCAGCATCCGAGCCTGTGATAATCGGCGAGTGAAGATATACAAAACCGCGGTCGTTATAATATTTATGTATCCCAAACGCCATCGCATGACGGATGCGCAACACCGCTCCAAACGTATTCGTGCGTGGGCGCAGATGCGCAATCTCCCGCAAAAACTCCAACGTATGACCTTTTTTCTGTAGCGGATACGTCCCCGCATCGGCAGTCCCATACACCTCAATCCCCCGTGCCTGCACCTCAACAGGCTGACCTTGACCCGGCGACTCAACCAAAACCCCATTCACACTTATGCACGAACCCGTCGTCACCAACTTCATCAGCTCCTCATCAAACTGCCCCAAATCAGCCACCACCTGTATCGAATGTATAATCGAGCCATCGTTTACCGCAATAAACGCCACTTGTTTGTTGCCCCGCTTGGTCCGCACCCAGCCTTTCAAATTGATTTCCTTGCCAAAATCCGTCAACTTCAGCAAATCTTTAACCCTATAAGTCGCAAAATCTTCTTTCATCTTATTCTAATTTTTTTGCAAAAGTACAAAATTTTTTCAACTTTCAACCTCTTCCTTTCTCCAAACTCCGAACCCCCTTTCCCAATTCGTAACCTGTCCCGCACATAAAATGTCGGGGTTCGCAAATTCGCAAATTCGTAAGGTTTTCGTAATTCGTAATTTGTCCATTCGTAATTCGTAGGGGTTCTTGGAATTTGAAGCTTGGTATTTGGAGCTTGGATTTTTTTTCTTTGGGCGCATCCCTCCTACGTCGGGTCGGGCTTTTCGTTCCAAGTCCTCGGTAAGCTCCGCAGAGCTACGCTTCCCTGCGGGCTTTCCACTGCAATCCCTTGCGCTCGTGCTAACGGGCTATCTTCTGGCACTTGAACTTACATTAAAAAAAGGCTTGCCCTTTCGAGCAAGCTTTTTTCATCATTTCAGAGATTCCTTTTCAATCCCCCTTTACAAACCTCCCAACATAACTTCTATCCTTCTCCTGCACTTTGATGAAATAACACCCCTTAACAATACCACCTAAATTGATTTCAATTTTATCCGTATTCATAATATTGCCCTTGAAAACTACCTCTCCCAATACATTCAACACCTGATAATCTCCGATTGAAACAAATGGAAAGCTTACGCTTATATTATCACCATCACTTGGATTCGGATAAACCTTCACCCAACTCCTTCCCCATCTATATTCATCCACTCCAACCCCCGAAACCGAAACAGTAACCGTATCATATTTCACATTGCCACAAATCGTTTGTTCTAAAATATAAGTAGTAGTGTTATCCGGCTTCACCCACATACCTGCAATGGTATCAATAGGCACGCCATCCACAAACCAAACACAATCTTCATCCAAGCCCACCTCCGGCTGCCTGCCAATAAAAACACTATCCCCCGGATGTATCAAGGTGTCCTTGCCAGCAAAAGCAGGCAAGGATGTTTCTATAACGCTTACATCATCAATAAAATAATATGAATACCAAACCGATGGCGTTCCAATTAAAACTATACCTGAAGAAGAATCAGGGAAAAAATTACCAATTGTAATATACTCTTCATTGCCGCTAGCAATAAATGAACCTTCTATTTTCATCCAATTAATAGTATCATTTAAAGGAGCAGCAATATCATATACTTGAGGAGAAACCATTGCTAAGCCGAATTGTGAAGGTGCTGAAACGCTCCCGTTATCTAAATATAAGCCTAAGGATGAAATAAAAGCTTTCGAATTATCAGATAAACTCGCATAAATTCTGACACAATAAGTTTTCCCAAGCGACAAACTGCTGACAAGTTTGCTTTGAAGATACTCTCTACAATTATCTGGAGCACCACTCAACATTACATATATTCCAGCATATCCGTTCCCTGAATGAGTATTTTGAAAATTATTCCAAGCTGGTTGGTATGGGACCCCACAGCTATTAGATGGGATTGTACAGCAAACATGAAATAAATCAGGTGTGCCACCACCTCCGCTTATTAGAGTACCCCATCCAACTGCAGAATCAATTTGTGCATAAGCACTGGGGCAACC
>CAIOJS010000143.1 GCA_903858655.1 uncultured bacterium
AAAAAACCACAAAGACACTAAGAGCACTAAGCTACACTAAGAAATCCCAACCTATCTTTACATTTTTCATTTTTAATTTTTAATTTTTCATTCAAACTGTCCTTCCTATTCATCTAAATATATCATAACATCCATATATATAGTTCATTAAAATGTAAAAATCCTCTATATAGCATGATATAGAAATGCCTATAATTTATAAATTATGCCCATTCCGTGATATAGGAATGCCCATAATTTATAAATTTCGCCTATTCCGTTATGTGGGAATGCCTATAATTTATAAATTTCACCCATTCCGTGATATGGGAATGCCTATAATTTATAAATTTCACCCATTCCGTGATGTGGGAATGCCTATAATTTATAAATTTCACCCATTCCGTGATATGGGAATGCCCGTAATTTTTAAATTATACCTATATATATTTATGCTGAAATAGGGGATGTTAAAAAATATCTCAGCAAACAGTAATGCAAAACCGTAAATTTTTTGATGGAGATATTCACCAAAAAACAATAGGTTTTAGTATCCGAAACAAAAATATTTATTTTTCATACAACCCGTTCGGCGGCAGCCTCTGCCTCCGTCGGCAATATCAAACAAGGCTGTGCCTTTTAAAAAGGTTTTCTACACTGCACTACAAAAAAGAAAAGGCTTGCCCTGTATCGAGGTAAGCCTTTTTTTTTGTTTTTATATAAAAAGAAAACGTTGGTAGATTATTTTTTTCTATCTTTGTAAAAAAAAAGAAAATGGAAAGAATTGTAACAATACATATCGAAAAACTTCCGGAAGGATTTTATTTGGCAACTTCCGATTCTATTCAAGGCTTGGTGGCACAAGGCAGAACCATAGCCGAAACTATTGAAATAGCAAAAGATGTAGCAAAAAAACTTATAGAAGCACATGAAGAGCAAATAGGTACACTGAGTTCTTTTACTGACAATTTTGATTATCCATTAGTAATTGGCTTGTAAATGGGACGCTTATCAGGCTTTAAATATCGCGCTATTATCGCGATTTTAAAGAAATTTGGATTTGAGTTTTATCGGCAAGCAGCCGGAAGCCATGAAATTTGGTATAATCCGCAAACAAATAAATTTACTACCATTCCCAATCATGTAGGTGATATGCCAGAGGGGACATTACGTGCTATTTTGAAACAGGCTGATATTGATGTTGAGGCGTTTTTAGAAATGAAGTAACTGTTCAGAGCAGTCTCTGCCTTCGTCGGCAATATCTTTATAGGCTCTGCCTATTTCAAGGGTTATTGAGAAGTCATCTGATGACTCCAAGTCATCTGATGACTGCGCCATAAATGATAAACTTTCAACTTTAAATACTTGAAGTACTTTAGGCACTTTAAATACTTGAAGTACTTTAGGCACTTTAAATACTTCTTCCCCCAAAATAAACCCTGTTCGGCTTAGGCTGTGCCTAAGTCGAGGATATTCTCATAGGCTCTGCCTATTTCATGAATTAATCCGCCGGCAATATCAAATAAGGCTGTGCCTTTTAATAAGGTTTTCTACACTGCACCTTATAACTTGATAAACTTTAAACTTCAAGTACTTTAAATACTCGAAGTACTTTAGGCACTTTAAATACTTTAGGCACTTTAAGTACTTCTTCCCCGAAAATAAACCCTCCCATCACAAAATAATATAAACCCATTGGAGTTTAATATACCATCAAGCCTTATGGCTGATGCTAATGCATACATCATGAATCTTATGAAAAGTATTATAATCGCTTGCTTTGTTTGCTGCGCCATGATTTTATCTTCCTGCGGACAAAGCACGCCCACCAACAACTCAAATGCAACACCCATGGACACAAGCAACCAAAAACCAAACAATCCCTATTATTCCCACACCGACACCACCAAACTAAGCTTGAGCGATGCCACTTGGAAAAGCACATTGCCCACCGAACTCTACGAAGTGTCGCGCCACAAAGACACCGAGCGTGCTTTCACGGGAAAGCTATGGAACTTCGAAGGCATAGGCACCTACTATTGTGCTGCCTGCGGCTTTCCTTTGTTTCGTTCCGACGCCAAGTTTGCCAGCACCTGCGGATGGCCCAGTTTCTTTGAAATCCTCCACAAAAACAGTGTGGTGTATCAACCCGACAATTCCTATAGCATGAACCGCACCGAAGTTCTGTGTGGTCGTTGCGGCGGACATCTCGGTCATCTCTTCGACGATGGACCCGCGCCCACCCACAAACGCTATTGCATGAATTCTGTCGCCCTCGATTTCAAACCCGATAAGAAAGAGTTAATCGTAAATGAGCAACAGCACGACACCATAACATTGGGAGGCGGTTGCTATTGGTGTGTGGAAGCCGTGTATGAAAAACTCAAGGGTGTTATCTCCGTCGAGTCAGGTTTCTCAGGTGGAACCACCAAAAACCCTACCTACAGAGAAGTGTGCGAGGGCACCACCCATCATGCCGAAGTGGTTCAAATCATCTTCGACAACACTATCACCAATCTCGACGAAATATTCAAGGTGTTCTTCACGGTTCACAACCCCACCGAACTCAATCGCCAAGGCAATGATGTGGGCTCACAATATCGCTCGGTAATCTTCTATAGAAACCACAAACAGCAAGCAGCCGCTTTGAGCATTATCAACACACTAAATGACGCTAAGGTTTACGATAAACCGATAGTTACAGCAGTAGAAAAGTTTACTGAGTTCTATAAAGCCGAAAATTATCATCAAAACTACTTCGAGAATAATAAAAACGAACCTTATTGTCGTATGGTCATTCAACCAAAAGTCGAGAAGTTTGAGAAAGCATTTAAAGACAGATTAAAATAAGTGGAGTGTATGCTCCTTAAATAAAAAACGAGCATCATCCTCAGATGATGCTCGTTTTTTTTATGATACCTTTATTCTACTAAAGGTTATTCAGGATGCCTTATTTTGTCACAACAAACTTGCTTGTTTTGCTGTTGTTGCCTTGCAAAAGCTGCATGATATACGTGCCGCGACTCAAATCGGTGCAATTGATTGCTTCCACATTATAACCACTCGGTTTATTCATCAGGTTGCGCATTTTAACCAAACGTCCGTTCAAATCATATATCTTAATCGTTACATTTGCTTTTTGAATCAAGGTGTAAGCGATGTTTACATTATCAATAACGGGGTTAGGATACACATTGATATTATTGGCACTGATTTCATTGGGTTTGTCATTATCATTAATTCCAAGATATTGGTTATTACTGAAAAAGCCTTTACCATGAGTACCTAAATAAATCATACCATAATTACTAACGCCGGGATAATCATAAATCTGTTGGCGAATCATGAAAACAGGTACCTTAGCCATTCCGGTGTTTTCTTCTGTCCAAACGATACTAGCTGCCGATTGTGTAATATCTGTTGTAGCATACATACCATATTCAGTGCCGAGAATAACCATGTTTGGATGTCCCATTTCGAAGATAGCAGAATAGACAGGCATTTTAGGAAGTTTCGAACCAGTTGTAGTTCCTGTTTTAGCAACAAATGTAGGAGAGGAGGATAATGCATTCGCACAATAGTAAATATAATCGGTGTTACCATAGTTTCCTAATGAGACCACAATGCGAGCAGGATTGTTGGGGTCAATGCCAATACTTGTTACTGCCTGATTCGTGAACGATTTCAACAAGGTGTCAACCACAACACAATTGGGGTTGTTATAGGTTCCTGTTACTGAGTCAGCCGTCATCGCTAACAAATTTGTAAGACGATATAAGTTGCCATCGAGTGTACCAACATACATGGTATTACCGTCTTTAGAAATGCTGAAAGTGTTAGGATTGGATAAACTAGCTATATGGAACCATTGTGGTGTGCCTTGAAATTGTAGCGGACCCCAAGTCATCCACATACCATTATTTAATCCAACAAAGAATTTTGAGGTAATAATATCTTGAACATACATAGTGTCATTCTTTGCCAAATTTCCTTCTGCTGAAGTCAAAACATGTTGGAAAGCAACGTGGTTGTTATGACTTTTTACGGTGAGAACATCACCAACAACATGTGCAGCAGATGTATCAACATACCAAGTTTGGAATGGGCTATTCAAATCATTAAAACTTTCCCAAAGACCTAAAGGAGTTACAAAAGGAGCAAAAGCTCCGTCTGATCCGGGGGTTCCCGAACCTTTCATAAAGGTGCTAATAAAAGCGCCATCGGTTGCGGATTGAAACGTGGTACCTTTGTCAGGTGAACGCCAAAAACCTGCATTTTGCATAGTGCCAAAAAACGCATCAGGATTCACCAAAGAAAATGCTGCCCAACCGCCATCACCACCAAAGAGTACTTGACCTTTTTTCAAATCAAAAGGATCGGTTCCTGCTACATAAGGACAACTGTTATCCTGTGTGCCACCCATAACACCCGTTGAACCATTACAAGCAACAGCATAGAATTGTGTTACATTATAATTTTTATTTATAGTTTGAAATGTTGCACCCGTATTGGTTGATTTTGCGATACCACCATCAGAACCTAAATATAAAGTAGCAGGATGGCTTTTATCAAAAACAATAGCGTGCATATCAACATGGGCATCATATTGTTCAGAGCCTGTAGTGACTTGGACAAAACTGCTTCCTAAATGCCATTCCCATATTACCAAACCGCCAACAAATATTTTATCGGGATTTGTTGGGTGCACCGCAATACAGTCATCATACGTACCTTGATTGTTAGGTCCGAACAGTTCAAAAGCCGTAGAACCTCCCGGACCGATTAAAGCCCAAGTAAGACCTTTATCTGTGGAACGATACACACCTTTTAATCCTCCTGTGGAACTTACAAGGCTCGTATAAATGTAATCAGAATTAGAAGGAGCAATAGCCAATTCAACTCTTCCGATACCTGTAGTAGGTGTATGGTCAACAAAGGTTTGTGGTTCGCCATTTCCTGATCCGCCGGGTGAAATAAATAATTTATTTCCGATACCTACAGCAACAGTTCTGTCGGAAGCAACCGCCAAATCCGTAGCACTTGCTGTGTTCAAAATAGAAGGTGTTAAATATACAGGATTAATCCATGTGCTTGTTGCATCATCCCAATACCGCAAACCTTTATTCATGGCAACATAAACTCTTTGACTGATTGGGTCAACGGCAATGCGATTGATAAAAGCATAGTCGGTGGTTGTGCTGCCAACAACTGTTGGTTTGGCATTGTGAAAAACTTGCCAGGTTGTGCCGCCATCGGTTGATTCATAAACACCACTACCAATGAAGCCGGGTGTACCGCCAACATAACCTGCATTTGTAAAACTTTCACCTGTGCCAACATACAAATTGCCGTTGACAGGGTTCTGAGCTATGCAACTGATGTTCACATCCGTCATACCCGGTAAGGGTTCCCACGAAGTTCCCCCTGTGACCGATTTAAACAAACCGCCGCTAACACCACCAGCATAAACTAAGTTACTGTTGTTTCTGTCAACTAAGATAGCACGTGTACGTCCACCAACATTATTTGGTCCCAAATCATTCCATTGCATGCCGATGGCTCTTGATTTAATCATTTGAGCAATTTCTTCACGGGCATTCAACACATCAATCGGATTTATAGTGCCGGTAATTCTATTATTACGAATTTCGCTGAGCCATTGTATAGCTCCTTCGATTTCTTGTTCGCCTCCGGAATTGCGAGGACTATACTTTTTTTCAGGACATCCATTAATCGTAGCTGTGAGGATAATAGCAATAATTACACCTAATCCTACGAAACTAAAGAGTAAATTTTTATTTTTCATATTTTTATTTATTTGATTGTCATTTTATTAATTGTTTTACTTATATGTTTTATGTCATTTTAAAATCGTGTGCAAGATACGGCTTTTTAATTACCTACCAAAAACTTTTTTATTTTTTTTTGAGAAATTAATCAACAACAACAAAGGTAATATATTTTTATGAATACTGATGCACCAAATCAGTTAACGGTAGTATATTTTCAGTTAACGGCATAATTGAGTTATAACTTCTATATTTTCTTTTCAAAATAATGTTCTGCTAAGTATTCTGTGTTCATCAAAAAAATCAAACATGTTTTTCTGCATGATAAGAAGATCGCACTAAGGGACCACTTTCAATGTGCAGAAATCCTTTTTGCAAGCCAATTTGCTCTATTTCATGAAACTCTTCAGGAGTATAATATTTTACAACAGGAATATTGTTGCGTGTGGGTTGAAGATATTGACCTATGGTAATGATTCTACAATTCTGTTGTAACAAATCGTCCATGGTTTCTTTGATTTCATCAAGAGTTTCGCCAATGCCTAGCATGATGCCTGATTTGGCTTTTATTACTGATTCGGCAATAGTTTTGATCACGAATAAACTTACATCGTACTGCGCTTTTATTCTTATCTCATGTGTTAATCGGCGCACTGTTTCTAAATTATGCGAAATGATGTTGGGTTTTGATGCAATCACCAAGTTTAATGAGTCAACATCTCCATTAAAATCAGGGATAAGAGCTTCAATAGTAATTTGGGGATTCTTTTCCTTTACTGTTACAATTGTATCGTGCCAAATTTTTGCACCGCCATCTGACAAATCATCCCGAGTAACGGATGTGAGCACACAATGTTTTAGTCCAATTTTAGTAATGATTTCTGCGATTTTCTCGGGTTCATGAATGTTGGTGATACTGGGTTTTCCCTTTGTTACGCCACAAAAGCGACAATTTCTGGTACAAACATCTCCCAATATCATAAAGGTTGCTGTTTTGGATGCCCAACATTCTGCTATGTTCGGGCATTTACCGCTTTCGCAAATCGTGTGAAGCCCATACTGGGATAAATTTTCTTTTAGATAGGAATAATCATGAGTTCTGGGAAGCTTTATTCTAAGCCAATCGGGTTTCTTTTTATACTGTTGGAGATTATGAGAAGAATCAGACATTAGGGCTAAAGTTTGCGCTTGCCAAAATGCAAGCCAATATAAGCATTCACAAAAATAAATTGATTCTTTTGGTATGCCATTATAGGAACATTTTTATAAAATCCATCAGCAAAAACACCACATTCCAAAGTCTTTACAAAATGTTCGTCGGCACCATATTCAAAACTTAAACCAATTTTGGCATACAAGCCCGGAAAAAGCCCCATGTGATTAAATCCTTTAAAAAATGAACCTTTG
>CAIOJS010000144.1 GCA_903858655.1 uncultured bacterium
AGTATTAATGAATGACAGGGAAGGTTATATTGATAAAACTGGCAAATTATTTGGGAATTTTGTTCAGGATTTATTCCCATTTTGTGATGGATTTGCATATTTTTGGTTTGAGCATGGATATGATTGTATAATTGATAAAAATTTAAAAAGAATTACCCCATTAAAATATGATACTGGGTACTTTTTTTTTGATGGATTAGCAAGAGTTGGTTTAAATGACAAATATGGATTTGTAGATAAAGAGGAAAAAGAAGTAATACCACTAATTTATGATAAAGCCGAAAGTTTCTCTGATGGAGTCGCTCAAGTTTTGCTAAATAATTTTTGGGGCATAATTGATAGAAATGGGCGTAATTTGACTCAATTTAAATATTCAGAAATTGGACAATTTATGGATGGTCTTGCCAGGGTATTAATTTATGGCAATAATAGTACGAGTGCTGGGTATATTAATAATTTAGGCAATGAAATTATACCTTTGAAATATAGGAGAACGAGAGATTTTAGTGATGGAATGGCTTTAGTTGAAGGAAAATGGTCTGGGTTTATTGATAAAGAAGGAAATGAGATTATACCTAAATACTATTTTAATTTTTCCGATTTTAAAGAAGGTTTGGCTAGCATAGAAATAAGTAATAAACGTGGATTTATTGATAAAGCTGGAAAAACTGTGATTCCAATTATTTATGATATGGCATGGCAATTCTCTCAAGGATTAGCTTGTATTAAATTAAATAATTTATGGGGATTTATTGATAAAATTGGTTTTGAAGTAGTAAAGCCAAGATATACAGAAGTCAAGGATTTTAAAGAAGAGAGAGCTTGTGTAAAGTTGTATGATAAATGGGGTTATATTGATAGAATTGGAAATGAGATTATACCAATTTTCTATGAATCTGCTAATGATTTTATTAATGGTTTCGCGAAAGTAAAATTGAATAATAATTCATTTTATATTGATAAAAATGGAAGAGAATTTAGAGAAAAATAATAAGTGCAGCAAATCCTTTCTTAAATATAATTCTATTGGATATGCAATAATCTTCGAACAAGAGGAAGACGGTTATTTTCTTACAGCGTTTAAAAGCAAACGCAAGGCAATTAAATTTGCAAAGGAGTTTTTTGAGTGGGTAAATAATAGGTTGTCGAGTGAAGAATCCATTATATATAAAGACTGTTTTGAACGCGCACGGCAATACAAAATCAATTTATTAAATGGATATACAACATATATTTGCGGTTGTTATGATATTAGTAATGGGATTCAAAGTATGAGTGTTAAGTTGATAGATTTGGAGTTTTTTAATATAGATATGTTTTGTTATGAACGAAAAGCATACGTGACTTCGTTTGACTGTGATATTATTGAAACCATCAAATCGGAAGTACATCAAGAATTATTGGCACGAATAATACCGAATTAGATTGCGATTCTTTAAAAACATTCAATTGAATTAAAAACTTAAATTATGCTACCTGGTCCAAATTATGTTTATGAATGTCCAAAGTGCAAATACTTGCTTTATAACAGGAGTATAGCTAGTGGGAATACTTTTGGCGCGAAAATGTATTCTGATGGAAAAAGAACCGCACCGATGCTTCCTGAATTACCTGATTTGACAAAATGTCCAAATTGTAATGCTATGTTCTGGCTTAGTAAAATGAAAGAAATGGGAACAAGCTTGAATGATATGCAAGAAAACGAAGCGTGGGCGATGGCAGAGGAAGTTGATTTTTTAACGATTGATGAGTATCAGATTGCTTTAGAAGGTAACGTTTATGGTAGTCAAGAAGAAGAACTTTTTATACGGCAACGAATTTGGTGGGGATTTAATGACAGGGTGAGAGATGGGAAGGGTATTTTTTTCTCTGATGATGATGAAGTTCTATGGAGAAATAATGCTTTAAAGCTTTTAGCATTATTTGATATAGAAAATCTCAATCATAAAATAATGGTGGCAGAACTCTACAGAAACTTAGGGGATTTTGAAAAGTGTATGGAAATTATAAATAGTATAAAGGATTCGAATCTTGCTAGTTTAAAGGAACTTTTCAAGAAAGCATGTTTGAATAGTAATAGAAAAGTTTTTCAAGTGTTTTGATTAATTGATAAGATGACCAAAGCAATAGTGAAGCCTTCACTTAAAGTGAAAGCTTCACTGGGAATGAAAAATATTTATTCACAATCGTTAGTTGGTTTGTTTTTTTGTTGTAAATTTGTGTTCAATTCACGAGACGATACTTAGATTAAACTATGATTTTTGAAGCTGCACATATCTACCATATTTATAACCAAGGTAACAATAAGCAAAAGATTTTCTTTCGGAGAGAAAACTATTTGTATTTTTTGAATAAAATCCATGAATATATTATTCCTTATGGGGATGGTTTGGCTTGGTGTTTGATGCCAAACCACTTTCATTTGATGGTGTATGTGCATACTTTGGAAGTCCCGATGCGTGATAATAAAGGAAGCAATAGTGAAGGAAGCATTAGTGAAGCCTTCACTTTGAGTGAAGGCTTCACTACGGATAAAAAAAAATATTTATTCACAATCGTTAGTTGGTTTGGTTTTTTGTTGTAAATTTGTAACCATTATTAAAATCAAACTTTTTATATGGAAGAGAAAGAATTTAAAGAAAGAAATGATCACGGCGAGATTTTCTCTAAGGCAGTGAGAGCAGGCAAAAGAACGTATTTTTTTGATGTGAAAGCCACAAGAGGTGATGAACTTTATTTGACTATCACCGAAAGCAAAAAACGTTTCAGTGACGACAATGGTAAGTTTACGTACGAAAAACACAAGTTATTTTTGTATCGTGAAGACTTCGACAAGTTTTTGAACGGCTTGCACGAAACCATCGGTTACATTGATTCGGGCGAATTTCCCGAACCTGAAGTGGAAGAAGGAAACAGAATTCGCAACGAGTTCACCGATTTCGATTTCGACGAACTTGGCGACGACACTGGCAACAAGCACTAAGCAGGTTTTGATGCTATACCTTGGCGGTATTCAACACATCTTCGGATGGCTTGAATCCTTTGTTTGTTTTGTATCGAACAGCATTTTATTCTGTGAAATACCGGAAAAGACATTAATTTTGCAAAAAAAAAGATTTATAATCTCAAGTTTTTATGGGAAAAGTAATAGCAATTGCTAATCAAAAAGGTGGCGTCGGGAAGACCACTTCGGCTATCAATCTGAGTGCGAGTTTTGCGGTGTTGGATTATAAAACCTTGCTGATTGATGCCGACCCGCAAGCCAATGCGACTTCGGGTGTGGGTTTCGATCCCAAAAACATCAAAACGAGTATCTACGAATGTATCATTGAAGAAGTAGAGCCTCAAAATATCATACTCAACACCAAGACTCCCAACCTTGATTTGTTGCCGGCTCACATTGATTTGGTGGGTGCCGAAATAGAGCTTATCAATTTGCCCAATCGTGAAAAAATGATGCGCAAGGTTATCAACAAAATCAAAGACAATTATGATTTTGTGGTGATAGACTGCTCGCCTTCCTTGGGGCTTATCGTGGTGAATTCGTTGGCTGCCGCCGATTCGGTCATCATCCCTGTGCAGTGCGAATATTTCGCTCTTGAAGGTTTGGGCAAATTGCTGAACACCATTAAAATCATACAGTCGCACATCAATCCCGACTTGGATATTGAAGGTATTTTGCTCACCATGTATGACCAACGTTTGCGTTTGTCAAATCAGGTGGTGGAGGAAGTGAAGACGCATTTTCAGCAAATGGTGTTCGACACGATCATACAGCGTAACACTAAATTGGGAGAGGCACCCAGCTTTGGCGAGACCATCATCATGTATGATGCCGACAGCAAAGGCGCTATCAATTATCTGAATTTGGCGCGCGAAATTTTACAAAAAAACAACATGACTCGAATTAATCAAAGAGACAAAATAATTTATCCTGAAGATGACAACTAAGAAAAGAAGCAGTGTAATAGGACGTGGATTAAGTTCTTTGCTCGAAAACCCTGACACAGATATCACCAGCAAAAGCGATTTGTCGGGCAAATTTGTGGTTGGCTCGGTGAGCCAAATCAAAATAACTCAAATTGAAGCTAATCCGTTCCAGCCACGCGACATATTTGACGAAGAATCCTTACAGCAATTGGCAGAATCCATAAAGTTGCACGGGGTGATACAACCTGTAACGGTTCGCAAATTGGGTTACGACAAGTATCAATTGATAGCCGGCGAACGGCGGTTTAAAGCCACGCAATTGGCAGGTTTGGAAGAAATACCCGCCTACATCCGCGTTGCTGATGATGAACAAATGTTGGAATGGGCGTTGATTGAAAACATTCACCGCGAAAACTTGAATCCCATAGACATCGCATTGAGCTATCAACGTTTGGTGGATGAATGTAAACTTACGCAGGAAGAATTGAGCCTGAAAGTTCATTCAAAAAGGTCCACAGTAACAAATTATCTGCGTTTGCTGAAGCTGCCCGATATGGTTCAGAAAGCCTTGAAAGAAAACCAACTCACCATGGGTCATGCACGTGCAATTGCTGCTATTGACAACGTAGTTAAACAGAATGCAATTTTTAAGCTGATTATTGAAAAAGATCTCTCGGTGCGCGAAGTGGAGAAATTGGTGAAAGATAGTGCTCCATTCCCAAAACTCAAGACCTCCTACCGTCCTGCTATGCCTCCAAAATTTGTGGAAGCACGGAAATATCTGAACGAGCATTTCTTTCAGAATGTGGATATCGTTTATAAAAATAAAGGGAAGGGAACTATCGTTATTACGTTTAACTCCGATGATGAATTTAATAAAATCATCTCGAAGATGAAATAATACTAGTTCGAGATGACCAAAAAGGTTTATAAATATCTGATTTTTTCTTTTGCTTACTTTTTAGTTTATAATACCTACGGGCAGAACCATGCTGTTGATAGTATCGGTGTGGATTCGCTCCATATACAAAGCGATACGAATTCGGTTCGATTTTTGAATCAGCAATATCTGAACTGGGAGAAGACACAAAATCAAGCAGCACAAGTCAACAACAAGAGTCAAGATACTGCAAAAGTTCGGCTGCACTCAGCGAAGAAAGCGTCATGGATGTCGGCGGCTTTGCCAGGTTTGGGACAAGTGTATAATCACAAGTACTGGAAGATTCCGATTATATATGTGGGATTAGGTATCATCGGCTATTTGGGCTATAATTATTACACAAAATTCACCCGATTTAAAGACACTTATATGTTTCGAGCGGGGGAAGATTCGACGAAAACCGACTATTATCCCTACATCACATCGAAAGATGTTTTGTATCAGAATTGGAGTTACAATCGGCGCAACTTTGAGTTGACTTGTATCTTCGGCAGTTTGCTGTATGTGCTCAATATCATAGACGCATCGGTGGATGCACATCTTTATAAATTCGATATTTCGGACGATTTGTCGCTGCGCATAGAACCTATCATAACAAACTATAATTATACATCTTACAACAACCCATCTGCTGGCATAAAGCTAACTTTTGGCTTCTAAAATCCCCTATTAACAAATATTTATTTAGATTTTTTGCTGCACATATTAATCTTATGTGTAATTTTGAATATTATTTTACATTTAAAACTTATCACATGAAAAAAATCGTATTAACTATTGCTCTCGTAACATCTTTTGTTGCGTTGTTTGCCCAAGCTCCTGCAAAGGATAAAGCTGTTTTTAAGGACTATCAGCCGGGTTTTTATCAAAATTTTATTCTGAAAGGGATAGAAGAATTTAACCAACAGCAGGAAACTCCAAAAAATGATCGTCGTTTCAAAATTGATTTGAGCGGAATGAATCTTCCTACGAACATTGATTTATATACCAAGCAATGGTGTAACGAACCAATTTCGCAAGGCAATACAGGAACTTGTTGGTGTTTTTCCACGACATCTTATTATGAATCTGAAATATTTCGTCTGACGAAACAAAAAGTAAAACTTTCGGAAATGTACACTGTGTATTGGGAGTATGTTGAAAAAGCTCGTTACTATGTTAAAACCCGCGGCACATCAGCTTTTGGAGAAGGTTCGGAAGCCAATGCCGTGAAACGGATTTGGTTAATGTATGGCATAGTTCCCGAAGATGCTTATACCGGATTTAAACCCGGACAAACGTATCACAACCATGCTAAGATGTTTGATGAGATGGATACGTATCTAAAATTTGTGAAGACAAATGATGCGTGGAACGAAGATGCTGTGTTATCAACCATCAAAAGTATCCTGAATTCGTATTTGGGTGTCCCTCCTACCAAAATCATGTTGAATGGTAAGGATTATACTCCCATGGAATATCTCAATGACTTTTTGAAGTTAAATTTGAATGATTATGTGGATGTTACATCCCTCCTTGAGAAACCTTATTATCAACAAGTGGAATATATTGTTCCTGATAATTGGTGGCATAATGCAGATTATTATAATATTCCTTTGGATGAATATATGAAAATCGTTAAAGCTTCCATCCGCAAAGGATATACGGTGGGTATAGGCGGAGATGTTTCAGAAGCAGGTTTCGAGCCTTTCGCTCAGGTGGCTATAATTCCAAGCTTTGACATACCTTCTGAATATATTGATGAATATGCACGTCAGTTCCGTTTTAGCAACAAAACTACTACGGATGATCATGGCTTGCATATTGTGGGTTATATAGAAAAAGATGGCAAAGATTGGTATTTGGTGAAAGATTCCGGTTCGGGCAGCAGAAACGTGGGGAAACAAAGCAAAAGTTTTGGGTATTATTTCTTTAGCGAAGATTATGTGAAGCTGAAAATCATGGATATCATCGTCCATAAAGATATGTTGAAAGATTATCTACCGATGTTTAAAAAATAATCATAACACATAAAAGCCATGAAACTATTAAAGAAACTTGCGATTGGGCTGTTGGTCGTTGTAGTACTTGTTTTGATTGCAGCTATATTCTTGCCTTCCACCAAACATGTGGAGGACTCGTTAACGATAAATGCTCCTGCCAGCCATGTGTATGAGCAAGTGGTGAGCCTTAGAAATTGGCAGAAATGGACGCCTTTCACCGCAAACGACACTGCTATGAAAACCACCTACTCCGGTCCAATGAAGGGCGTTGGTGCAGTGATGAGTTGGCAAAGTAAGAAAGCAGGCAATGGGGTGATGACCATATTGGAAGTAGAAAAAAATAAGTCTATCAAAACTCAAATTGAATTTGAAGGACAAGGCATTTCGCACAGCGCATGGAAATTTGAAGGAACGGGAACAACTACAAAAGTTACCTGGTCTATTGAGGTGGAACATTTGGGTTATCCTTTAGGAAAAATTATTGGATTGATGATGCCGGGTATGTTGCACAAAAGCTTTCAGCAGGGATTAGCAAGTTTGAAGAAAGTGAGTGAGGATTACACCAAAGCGCTCGCTATCTATAAAACTTCGGATATAAAAGTTGTTCCTGTGGAGGCTCAATATGCTCTGATTATTAAAGATTCATCTACATGCGACAATGTTGACGTGTTGTTGAGCAAAATCTATGGTCAAATTGGTCAGTTTGTTGGTCAAAATAAAATAGAAGTTGTGGGTGCACCTTTTGCTCGCTATTTGGTGTGGGATAATGCAAAAGATAAAAATGTGATGGAAGCTGGATTTTATATCAAAAATAAGGTCGCAGGAAAAGATAATATCGTTTGTATTGAAATCCCGAAAGGGAATTTTGTTACTGCCACCCATTTCGGCGCTTATGAAACTACTTACAAATCACACGAACTTATTGAGAAATATATCAAAGATAATAAGCTTGTTACTACAGGCGTTTCTTCCGAAAGCTATAATACCGATCCTGAAACAGAACCCGATATGACCAAGTGGCAAACGCAAATCTTCTATCCTATTAAATAGTTCATTTTGTTAGATAAAAAAAAGCTGAACAGTGTTCAGCTTTTTTTATGTCATATATTTTCGTTTAGTAACTGCTTCCGGAATTGG
>CAIOJS010000145.1 GCA_903858655.1 uncultured bacterium
CTTTGCCGTCCAATTGTCCTTTGAAAAAGTGGCACACTTTGCTCCGGAATCAGTGGCACAGTTTGACCGGAATAGTTATAAAATAATGTTTTAGAGGTATTATCAACTATTTTATTACGCCTCATTATCAAGAAAATGCAGCAGAACTAACTCACAATATATTAAGGTACCTATTTACTCCTTGAATCAAAACATACCAAATCAAAGGTACTAAAAATGGATCATTAACAAGTAAAGTTATACAATATTATCTCTGAAATGCTTCGAGAGTCAACGCACTGAAAACAGGTGCCGTGTCCAATCCTTTTATTGCGAAACAGGCAGAATAAAAAATTTGCCTTACTCCGTAGTGCAAATAAATGGCACCTTTGTTAATGGGGATGTACGTAAGATTCTAAACAATCCCAATTGCGAGTTCAAGGGGTCAATAGGTGCAGGCGCCTTAGGAGATTTAGCCTTTTTAAGATTCTTTTTCAATGCATACGCTACCTCTTCATTAAAAACTAGTGATGTCTTTTCGACAAACGCATCTTTGTTTGCCTCAAAATTTTCAATGTGCTTATACGCATTGGTAATTTGCCCAAACACTTCTACACACAACACACTTAAAGGCGAATTGATTGGCAAGCCATAAAGCCGCAACAACTCATCCACCTCCTGATTGGTCCATCGTCCGAAAGCGTTCCGTGGACTTTCTTTATCCCAAGCCATTTGCTGATAAACATTTTGCTTTAATAATTCTTTGGTTATAGTTATTGTTGGAAGCTCTTTGCGTTTGTACTCTTCATTTTGTTTTTCTAAAGAAATATTGAATGAATTATACAACTCCTCAGCATTCTTTCTTTTTAGAGGTTTTAATTGGAGTTCGCTCAACAAAATGTTTCTGTAGTCCTGATCGTCGGCTTGCTTCACCTGGGCATATAACAATGCCCAAATACTGGTATTGGGCGGTGATGCTGTGACGTTTTTACCTTGATACACTGCTGTTGCAAACGGTGAATTCACCGAAATAATTTTCTCATTCCGATTCAACATGCAGGAAATGGAGGGTGCCGGATGTTGCAACCCGGACACGCGCAATGCCCTTCCAAATCTGCCTTGAGCAGTGCTCCAAATGGCATCTGTATGTCCATAGCGGAATTCGTAAGTAAACATACCAAAAAGCTCGGCACTTTCGTGATGCAAACCCGGAGGCATTGGCAAGAGATAGAAAAAGCGTTTTTCGTCATTGGATTTCTCCATCATTTGCATTGCTTCCAAACCATTATCGTCTTGAGAACTATCCGGCGTAACCACTCTGATGTATTCGGGATCGAGAGAAAGCGGCGATTCTTGCGGAATTTCCATCAGAGAAGGATGGTTATTACTGATTAATTGATCAGGAGAATAAGCTAACACGCGGCAAAATAGTCCGTCATTTTTGTCTAGTGGCTCCTTATCAAATTCAAGCCATAAGAATCGAGTCCGAACTTCGGTGGCTGAATACTCTTTGTTTCTATGATAAGGGCTAAGAGCAACGCCGGCAGCAATAAGTTTTGGCGTTTGAGTAGGATTAATGGTCGTAGGCAACAGTACTGGTCGTGATTTAAACGTTTTATCTGCCTTCGGATTATGTCCCTTCCTAAACTTTGCTTCTACTTGATATTCCAACCCTATAGTAGTAGGAAAATCTTTATCAGCAGGTTTGCTATCCACCACATCAATAAAAATGATACGTGTATAGTCTCTACGAATAGTATTATCCTTGTTCTTTTGTATCGCTTGATAGGAAGCTGTTCGTTTTAACTCTAAATCGCCAATAGTAACAAATGCTTCTCCATTTTTGCTTCGCAGAATATCAAAACTACTGGCATCAAGACTATCCCATGTCCAATCTCTATTAATGGTCAAGGTAGTGCACACCAGCCAATGGTCATGAAGTTCTTTTTTATTGGCAAAAGTAATACTACTATTGTCGGGAGACAGACTATGACGAAGCATATTGCTGCACCAAAACTGTAAACGTTCTCCATTATCCGAAACTAAGGACAAACCATCCTTCACTGCCACTCCCAATTGGCTTCCCAAACGATGGACAATGTCGGGCATGCCTTCATTGCCACCTTGCAGTGTTTTGAAAGCAATAGGGTCGAGTTTAACGGTAATCGGATCGGGTTGTAAATAGATTCCTTGAAGTGTTTTAGCAGTTTCGGCGTCAGTATAAATATCTGCTTCCACTTCCGATTCTTGTCGTAAACTTAATACCGTGGTTTTTCCATTATAGGAGTTTAACTTTGGATCAGTATTATTATCAAACCCCCAATACTCTGTCTTTTTTTCTCCAACAGCTCTCAAAATTAAACGGATATTGCGGGCTGTTGGCAAAATAATTTTACCAACTGTCCAATCAATAAATTCATTATCGGCAGGGTCTTTGAAAGGTTTGTTAAGCTGTGTAAGATTTAATACATTAGCATCTTTAAAAGTAATGGGTATTTCAATAGCTCCATCGGGTGCAGCTTCATCAAAGGCGACAAAATGGCGATATGTTTTATATAAAGTGATATAATGCTCACGACCGTCATCGCTAGCCAGATTATCCATGTTTAAGGTCTCGACTTCGACTGTAATTTCCACAAGTTCCACATCTGGATCAGGAATACCAAAAGCTCTTCCTCCTAATTTATCCCCTGACTCTTTTTGTATTTTCAATAAATGATCTATCGAATTGATAAGCTTGTCAACAGGATTCGTATATCTGCCGGTATATACCACAGCGGGATATCCTAATAAAGGACGAGATAATAACAAAGATGGCTCTTTAAAATAAGGATCTTTATTATCAAATTTCAAATAACTTTCATTTTGAATAACGATTGTATTTGGAGCAATGTATCTTTTAAAAGTTGTTTCAGCAATACCACTTTTCATAATAATACCTGGCGACAAAGTTGCCGGATCAGGGCATCCGCCACTAATATCTGAAAGCCGAACTCTGAATTGATAATCTTTCCCATATTCGAGTTTGGTTTTTGATTCAATGGCTTTGTATGTATTGCTTATTTTGACAGGAAATTTCTTCTCATTAGCGCTTTGATATATTTTTGCGGCTGTTTTGTCGGGCAATACTAAAGACGCGTTGTTCCAATTGGCAAAATACATCGGCAACCAATAGTTATCAATGTTTGCAGGGTTTCCATCATACACTTTGGTTGGATATACCTGGTAGGGGAGTTCACCTTTATATATACCTATATCAATTTTCTCTAATTGCATATTGCCATTGCTCTCCACAGTTGTCAATGATTCCCAATCACTAGCAGCAGCCTTCTTAACATCTATTTGATAGCCCATCACACCCAGTGGTGCATCTAATCTATCTACGCCACCATCCTCAACAGCCATCTGCCGCAGATACCAAATCAAAATTTGTTCATCTTCCCAACCCAATCTGATGCCTGCTTCTTTTTGCGGATGAAACCCATCTTGTTCTTCTTGCAACATATTTCCACTTACGGGCTGATTTGCATGAACAATAGTTGCAAAGCCTTCATTAAACTGTGCTGCTTCTATAAATAATTCATCATAAGCACCAACAGGCGACTCTCCTTCTTTCATCACAGGGAAAAGAATAGCTGCAAACAGACTTCGTTCTTCATTTTTATTTAGTATAGGAATTCGGGCACCATATCTTTTGATGAATGGACTAGTGTCCGTTGGCGGAACAGTAGTAGCCAAAGATTTTTCTTGCTCATTAGAATAATCCGTACCCTTTTTGATGTCAACATAAAGCCATCCGCCTTTTTCAAAATCACCGGGCTCTAATTGAACTTTAGTTTCATAAATCAAACCAGCTTGTTTTGCCATGAGGTGTTGACGCATCAAATAGCCATAAACTTTTCCCCAACTTACATGATCATCTTTTACAAATGCAGGATGAGGTTTTTGGTCACGAAAAGAACAATGATAACTATCGTCTGTAACGGCATTCTTTATACGAGGTGCAGTAAAATTAAAAGCATTTCTATAAGTCAGCGGCAAATACTTTCTTATGGAAGTATCTCTATTTGATGTTGCATCAGGTGCTCTATGTTTAGGTAATACGCCAGCATTATCGGTACTCCTAGTTTCATCAATTCTGAAATATTTGGGGTTATGATGGCGATCTTTTGTATCACGTAAAGCAGTATAGATATCTTCCATAACTGAAGAGTAAACAATCGGCGAAATTGGGTCTAAGAGTTTGTCATCTTTAGATGGATCTTTCCCAGGGAATTCATTAGGATTGTTAGATACTCTTATTTCAAATTGTGGCTTTGCTTTCACGAATGGCATAGCTTTATTGCTTTTACCATAATCGGTATTCATTTCGGTAAGAGGATTTATATTACGTGGTATGAACACGATATTTAAGGATAATACTCCGTTGATATCCACTTTTTGTGGAAGCGCCATCAACGTAAATCTTGTTTGCTCGAGTGACATAGTATTAAGTTTTATTGTTTTTAGATAGGATTAAATTTATGCAATTTGACGACTTTCTTGCCAACTTTCGCTGAAGCTGATATCAATAATTAAGAAGATACTAATATCTATACCAAATGTTACTTCTGCTTGACAATTTGCAGGTGGATGAGGATTGTCATCTGTGGGTGCCTCTTTTTCTACCGATCCTTTTGCTTCAATGGTAATCGTGACACTAACAATTCCTCCAAGCAATTCTGCTTCACCTTTAAATAACATGAAGGCTGTGACTTTTACGACGGAAGTACTGTCAGCATAAATTTCTACGCCAACCATAAACATAATACTGACATGGCCTACAACTGGAAGCCCAACAGTGATTTGAGCCCCAAAACCAAATTTCATGGTCACAGCAACCTTCGGACTTGTATCTGCTTCAAGCTTTAAATCCACATTACCTACCGCATATATGGTTCCTGCACCAATTGACACACACATGACTTGTAAGCCACCATGGAACTTAAAATATCCACCTGCAGTAGGTAATAATTGTGATGGATCTGATGTAATTTTCAATGCAGCATTAAACAGAATACCAATACCTAAACTTGCTTCTAACTTCAAAGGGGTTTGTGGAGAGTCATATAACTCACCCGGAGGAAATTTAACAAGAGGTATATCCTTATTTGCTTCAAATTTATACTCCCATATATTGGCGCTATTGCTCATAGCAATCTTTAATCCTTTTCTCAATGCATCTCCATAATCACCGGAACTGAGCGAGGAAAGAATTTCCAATATTTTTATTACCGGTTCTAAAGCATCACTGAACTCAATTTCCGGTGTAGGCAAGGTTAGAGAAGAGTCATCTGCACTGCTACCAAGGTCAACATCTTTCCCCTTTTGTGAATTAAAATTACCTTTGATAGTCATTACATCCGTTAATTGCCCAATGGAAACAACCATTGCCAAATTATTCATGCGTCCTTTCCAGGTATCTGCCAATTTACCGGCAAAGGAATCTACATTATAATCTAATTTGCCAGCATAGTTTTTTTTGTCAGCTTTGCTGTTTGCTTTGTATTGTATTTTTATAACAAGTTTCCCATCAAGATTTATTAATGGATAATCGAACTCAGGTAAATCGAATTTTAAAGCATCATTTATGGCATCACCAACAGCACCTTTTAATAGCTTGTATCCTTGATCTAAAAGTTTTTTATCTGCTCCAATTACGGCATCTAATTTCAGAAGACTTAACATGCCATCCAAATCGGGCTTAAATGCATCAATAGACAGACCATCTTCATCTATTCCTTTTAATAACGAAATTGCTTGCCCAAAATCAGTTTCTATATTGCCAATGTTTGGGAATATTCCTTTACTATTCAATAAACGAAATGAGTCAGCAAGCAGGGGTGGGGTTTTACTTAATAATGTATTAACGTCCACTTTGAAACTCGGTGTCATAAACAACACTTTTTGCGTCTCCATATTTTGAAGGAACCCAAAGTTTATGGTGTTTGAATCAGGTGTTTTTAATAAGTCAGCCGGATGCGCTACGCGAAGAAGATTGTTGGCTACATCACTATCAGCAACAACAATATCTTTAACCCATTTGCCAATTCGTATAATTGGCACACTTAGTTGCTCGGGCAAGGGAGAAACTTCTCCAGTTCCTCTGGTGTGTTGCACGATAGTCCAACTGCCATCTTTAGGCATGACAACAGAACCTCTTGCAGCACAAACAAAAATCATATTTTTCGAATTATCCTCAGCAGCACTTACATCGAAACGATTGATTTTCATTCGCTGTTCTGTTTTTGCCATTTTCATCACACAGCTAACAGGTCCTCCAATAGAATTGTTTTCAGACATCAATAATGCACTAAAATCTTGTTTACTGATCGGATGTCCGGCAGGAGCAACCTGGACATATGCAAGAATACCTTTTGATGATACACAATCTCCTTGTCCACCTTCAGATATATTTTCTAATTTCACATCGGCATCAAAAGTTACCGCAGCTAATTCTAAATTTGGAACTCCGTTTGTAAAATGCGCTTTTGGTATTTCATGAATATTTCTAACATTATATAATCCTTTGACAACACCCGGATGAATTTCAAAAGGATTATCATTAAATTCCCTAATTGGTTCCCCCGAAACAAGAATTGCATTCCCGGAGCCATCCTTTTTGGTTGAATAATAACTGAAGTCAAACAAACCATCACTTTCTGCTTTCCAACCACTATCTATGCGTGCAATATATCCATTTGCCAATCGGAATAAAGTAATGGTTCTCACAACTCTGATTCCCCATGGATATAACATGCTTTTCACCTGCACCACTTCATGACTTGTGCGGCCTGTGACCACATTAAATTGCGCTTGACTTGTTTGAGCGAACAAAGCTGTTTTATTATGCCAATTACTAAACATACTTGCTCCATAACCACTAATTCCTATACCTGTAAGGGGAACACCCGGACGTCCAGACAAACTACTACTATTAACCTGAGTTCGGGTTAAGCAAATAAAAGTAACTGGCTTTCGTACTGTGAGATAATTTTAGGATTAGTTTCTTGTATATCCCTTTTAATAGATGGTTTTTTTGGAAAGAATGAATAGGCAGCAATAGCGCCCATAAC
>CAIOJS010000146.1 GCA_903858655.1 uncultured bacterium
CAAAGGTGCTGTGCTGGTAAATACTGCTCGTAAGGAAGTGATTGATGAACAGGAAATTCTGGACTTTATGATTGCTCGTCCCGATTTCAAATATGTAACTGATATTGAGCCGGGGAATAATGCCGAAATGACTGAAAAACTGGTTGGTCGTTACTTTACAACCCCAAAGAAAATGGGCGCACAAACTTCGGAAGCGAATATCAATGCCGGAATTGCTGCAGCGAAACAAATTGTTGATTTCCTTGTAAACGGAAACCAGAAATTCAGGGTTAACTAATAGGATAAGAATATCTAAAATTTATAAAAAGAGGGTGTCCAAAAAGGCACTCTCTTTTTTTTATCAAGCCACCATATAATAAAGTGGTTTTATCAACAAATCGTTATCCTTTTTTATTGAGTAGTAAAAATAAGATATAACATTAGCTTTTTCAGCCCCATTATTTGTTTTTTTAGCCAATCTGGCCTTATGTGAGAACATTTTCCGGATATTGAATGCAATAACCAGTATGGCAAAGTCCATTTCGACTTTACTCTTGGAAAAATGTCTGAATCGATTGTAGTGCTTGTTGCTTTTGATTTGTCCGAAGTCAGCTTCTACCTCTATGGGTCTTCGACTTCGGTGTATCAATCCTTCTTCTGAGGTGAGGTTCTCTCGGGCTATTTGTTTATGTCTTCTCAAATTATGATTAACCTCTATTTCCCGTTGGTCTTCTCTGGATTTATAGCAAGTACCTCTTAAGGGGCAGGAAGTACAGTTCTGTGCTCGATATACGGTTATTTGTGAATCATATCCATAATCATTTGTTTTGATAAAAGTTCTTTGTGGAGTCATATGCTGCCCCATGGGACATACGAAATAGCCCTGTTCTTCATTATAGTAGAGATTTTCTGCTTTTGAAAGGTCATTTTTAAAGCTGCTTGTTTGTTCTTTGTGGAAGTAATTGTATTTTACAAATGCTTGTATCTGATTGTCTTGTAAAAAGTCATAGTTTTCTTCGCTACCGTAACCTGCATCAGCAGTTATTTTATCAGGTGTTTTACCATAGTTTGATTGCCAGTTAACCAGAAATGGTTTTAATGTGCGTGTGTCTGTGGGGTTATAAAAGAAACCGTAATTGGTTATAAATTGATTTTCTGTTCCTATTTGTACATTGTAGGCCGGTTTTAACTGACCGTTTTGCATGTGGTCTTCTTTCATGCGCATAAAAGTGGCATCTTCATCCGTCTTGGAATAACTGTTGCGTTCTGCTAATGTTTGAAGGTGATCTTCGTATTCTTCCAGTTTTGGCAAATGTTTTTCTTCTAACTGTTTGATCTGCTTTTGCTCTTCTTTGGTCCGGTTTTCGCGATTGATAGAAGCGATGCGTTCACGCAACTCTTTGCTGTCTATTGGAGTGGGCGGTTCATTGTCCGGTTCATTGTCTTGGGCAATGCCTTCATCTATCTGAGAAAGTATCGCACGTATTTTTGATTCCAGTTTAGCTTTGTTTTTCTCCACCGACTTACGCCACACGAAACTATAACGATTAGCTTTGGATTCTATCTTAGTGCCATCCACATAAACTTCCTTTAGGGTGATATAACCCATATCCACAAGCATATAAACCAATTGTACAAATAGTTTATGAACGCTGGTTTTCAATCGAAGGGAACGGAAATTATTGATGGTGCGGAAGTTGGGATGTTGATTTCCTGAAAGCCAGATATAATGGATATTCTGCTCAAGTTGGGATTCTATTTTACGACACGAATAAATGTTGTTTAAATAGCCGTAAAACAAGACTTTTAATAACATGCGGGGATGATAACTGCTAGTACCGCCTCCTTTATACCCAAAATTAATTTGACTCAGGTCCAACTCATCTACAATATGATTTACCAAACGAACTGGGCTATCTTCGGGAATCAGACTGTCAATGCTCGGTGGAAATAATACTATCTGGTTCTGATTGTATTCTTTGAATGATATTTTTGCCATAACTATCTATCATTTAATTGCTTAAAGATAGAAATAATATGGCAAACTACCAAATTTTTAAAGATAAAAAAAGGTGCCCAAAAACTTTTTGGACACCCTCATTTTATTTAGAAACCTACTTTCGTTTCAGAATCTGTATTTTTCCCGGATTACAATTGTGGACCTGAAGGAATCAATGCTTTCGCATCGTCGTTGTCACAGTATTGTTCGAAGTTCTTGATATATTTTGCAGCAAGCGATTTAGCTTTTGCTTCCCATTCAGCAACATCAGCATACGTATCACGTGGATCAAGAATATTAGCGTCAACATTGTTCAATGCAGTAGGAGCAACCAGGTTCAAAATTGGAACATGTACTGTTGGAGCATTTTCGATTGAAC
>CAIOJS010000147.1 GCA_903858655.1 uncultured bacterium
ACGATATTGAAATTTAAACCATTCTTAGCGTTTCGGAATGTACATGCGCTTACGAAAGCGAATATTGATAATGATACACGTTATACCAAGGTGGATAATGGGATTAAAACTAAAATGTATGCGGGTTATTCAAGCTTGCATTTGCAGTTTTCGAAGGAGAATGAATATACGCATGTGCCGCATTGGTATTATAACTTTGAATATTTAGAAGAAAAAGAACGCGGCTATGATTACACGGAAGACTTGTTTGTACCCGGTTTTTTTGAAGTTCCGATTAAGAAGGGCGAAAGTGTAATATTTGCAGCAGGTTTGGAAGAAGTTGATTCAAATCAATTGAGCGCGATTTACGATAATGAAGTGAAGCGCAGATTGCCTCGAGACAGTTATAAGAATTGTTTGGTGAATTCTGCTCAACAATTCTTTGTACATAAAAACAATAAAACAGAAGTGATAGCAGGTTTCCCATGGTTTGGCAGATGGGGGCGTGATACTTTCATTTCTTTGCCGGGACTAACCTTAACGCTTGGTGACGATAAAACATGCAAGTCGGTTATAGACACTATGGTGTCTGAATTGAAAGGACCCTTATTCCCTAACTTGGGAAGCGGGAATAATACTGCTTATAATTCGGTGGATGCTCCCTTATGGTTCTTTTGGGCTTTGCAACAATATGCGCTATATACCAAGTCGCAACACGAGATTTGGAAAGATTATGGCGAGAAAATGAAGTTGATACTTTATGGATTTAGAAACGGCTGTGAGTTTAATATCAAGATGCAAGAAAATGGCTTGATTTATTCGGGTGAAGTGGGAAAAGCGCTGACATGGATGGATGCTGTTGTTCAAGGAAAAGCTGTTACGCCACGCATCGGTTTGGATGTTGAAATCAACGCACTTTGGTTCAATGCTATTATGTTTTCGATGGAGGTGGCAAGATTAGCCGGCGATGAAGAGTTTATCAATGATTGGAATGAGATATGTTGCAAGATTCCGGGGTCATATAAGACAACGTTTTGGAATAAGGATAAAGGCTATTTATGCGATTATGTCAATGGTGACTACAAAGATTGGTCGGTTCGTCCAAATCAAATCTTCGCAGCTTCCTTGCCGTATAGTCCTTTAAGTGAACAAATCCGCAAACTGATATTGGATATCACCGAGCGGGAATTGCTTACGCCAAGAGGCATTCGAACTTTATCCCCAAAATCGTTAGAGTACAGAGGTTCTTATGAAGGCGACATGATAAAAAGAGATGCTGCCTATCATCAGGGAACAGTTTGGCCTTGGTTGTTGGGGCATTATGTGGAAGCCTATTTAAAAATACATGGAAAGGGTGGCATTGCGCATGTACAGAGATTGTATAATAACTTTGAAGCTGTTATGTTTGAACATGGTATAGGCTCCGTTTCGGAAATCTATGAGGGCGACCCGCCGCACAAACCCTGTGGTGCTCCTTCGCAAGCATGGAGTGTGGCTGAATTGCTGCGCATAGCGTATTTAATTGAACAGTATAAAACGACTTAATTGATAAAAAATAAAATAATAATTTCTTCATGAAAGTATTGATGTTTGGGTGGGAGTTTCCACCACATATAACCGGAGGACTTGGTACTGCATGTTTTGGTCTGACAAAAGGTCTGCTGAAACATGGCGTGGAAGTGCTTTTTGTTGTTCCGAAGGCTTATGGAGATGAGAGTGAGGAAGCAGTAAGGCTCCTAAATGCGAGCGATGTGAGCATTGATTTCAATAGCACGGTTTATCAAGACTATTGGAAACAACTGACGTATATAGAAATCGGTTCTAATCTTGTGCCTTATTTGGGACCTGAGGAATTTGAGAAAATGATTGCTAAACAAGAGTTTGATAAATCAGAATCTGAGACTACTGTTTTTTCAAAATCATATAGCTTTTCGGGCAAATATGGAACGAACCTGATGGAAGAAGTTACCCGTTATGCTTTGGTGGCTTCGGCTATTGCCAATTCACAACAGTTCGACATTATTCATGCACACGATTGGTTGACATATCCGGCAGGAATTGCTGCCAAGGAAATCAGTGGCAAACCCTTGGTGGTTCACATGCACGCAACAGAGTTCGACCGTTCGGGTGATAACATAAATCAAAATGTATATGATATCGAACGAAAAGGGATGGAAGCCGCGGATGCTGTGATAACTGTTAGCAATTATACGCGTGATATTGTCATCAACCGTTATGGAATCAATCCCGACAAAGTTTTTACCGTACACAATGCCGTTGAGCCAACAGACAGCGGAGAGGCTCTAACTATTTCAAGAAATGTCTCGGAAAAAGTAGTTACGTTTCTCGGTCGTATTACCTTTCAGAAAGGTCCTGATTATTTCGTTGAAGCCGCCTATAAAGTTATTCAAATGGATAAAAATGTGCGTTTTGTGATGGCAGGTTCGGGAGATATGATGTATAAGATGATTCGAAGGGTGGCACAATTGCATATTTCGCCTTATTTCCATTTTACAGGTTTCTTACAAGGCGAAGATGTTGATAAAATGTTTGCGTTGAGTGATGTGTATGTAATGCCTTCGGTTTCAGAGCCTTTTGGAATTTCGCCTTTAGAAGCGATGCGTTCGAATGTGCCTGTTGTCATTTCTAAGCAGTCAGGAGTTTCGGAGGTGTTGAAATATGCCCTAAAGATTGACTTTTGGGATATAGATGCTATGGCAGATGCCATTTATGGATTGTTGCATTATGATGGCTTACAGGATATGTTCCGCAAATATGGCAAAGCGGAAGTGGATAGCCTGAAGTGGGAAAATGCAGCCAATCATGTTAAAGAAGTTTATAATATTGTATTAAATCAGAAATAAAATATACTATGAGGTCTATTTGTTTTTATTTTCAGGTACATCAACCTTTTCGGTTAAAGACCTATCGTTTTTTTGATATTGGGACAGATCATTACTATTTTGATGAATATCGAAACCGATACATAATGAGACGCATCGCAGATAAATGTTATATGCCTATGAACAATCTCTTGTTAAACCTTATTAAAGAATATGGCTCGGCATTTAAAGTGAGTTTCTCGCTGTCAGGAACTGTAATTGATCAATTTGAGAAATATGCACCGGATGTTTTAGATAGTTTTGTAGCACTTGCAGAAACGGGCTGCGTAGAATTCATTGCTGAAACCTATTCGCATTCGCTATCCGCTTTGAAGAGTAAAGGGGAGTTTTTGCGACAAGTAGAAGCTCAAAAGGCTAAAGTGATTAAATATTTCCATAAAGCTCCAACCACCTTTCGTAACACTGAGTTGATTTATTCGGATGGCATAGGGGAGATGGTTGCCGAAATGGGCTTTAAGACCATCCTGACTGAAGGTGCAAAGCACATATTAGGATGGAAAAGTCCGAATTATATGTATTGTAATGCTATCAACCCTAAATTAAAAGTGTTGTTGAAAAACTTTATGTTGAGTGATGATATTGCTTTCAGATTTTCACAGCAAAGTTGGGATGGATGGCCTGTCACTTCTGAAAAATATGTAGGTTGGCTCAATTCCGTTGACCCAGCTCAGGAAACTATTAATCTTTTCATGGATTACGAAACCTTTGGCGAGCATCAATGGAAAGAAACCGGCGTTTTCGATTTTATGAAAGCATTACCGGGTCAGGTTTTTGCTAATTCAAATTACACCTTTAACACCCCTTCAGAATTATCTGAAAAGATGCAGCCTGTGGCTGAAATTCATGTGCCCTTTCCTATTTCATGGGCTGATGAAGAGCGCGATTTGACTGCTTGGCTTGGAAATGAGCTTCAGGATGATGCCTTCAAAAACTTGTATGAACTAGAATATAAGGTTAAGAATACTGCGGATGAGGATATTCAATTGGATTGGAAATACCTGCAAACAAGCGACCATTTTTATTATATGTGTACCAAATGGTTTTCGGATGGCGATGTCCATAAGTACTTTAACCCATATAACACGCCTTACGAAGCCTATATCAATTATATGAATGTGTTGAGCGATTTTATAATTCGCATTAAAGAGCAGCACCCTGTGAATTATGTTGAAAAAGCTATCGAACCACAGCCTGAAGTCGTAAAAGAATTGAAGGAAAAAACTCCTTCCAAAAAAGCATCTGTAAATGCCAAAACACCTGAGAAAGCTAAAGCTGTAGCAAAACCTGCTGCTACCAAAAAGGCGAAGATTACAATGAATCATATTCTGAAACTGAACAAAACAACTATGCGGAGTTTGGCAAAGGAAATTAATGCTCTTACGTTTTACTATGCTTTGGCAGATGCCGATCACAAAGTGAAGAAAGCTGTTACCTTACATTTGGGAAGACTTCAATTGAAAGAATTTAACAGCTATTCATGGGCAAATCTTCCCGTTCAAGAATCGGATACCATCGAAGCGCAAAAGGTTATTTTGTTGAAAGTAGAAAAGTATCTGTAATATTCGTGTATTGCACGAAATGACCTTATGCTTGCCGACACCTCATTTTTTTTTGAAGAAGGGCAGATTTATTCCTTTTTGATAAAAGGCGAAGTACAGCTGCCTCCCGACGATGAAAGTTTTTTGATATTAGTAAGTCCATTCAATTCTAAGCATTTACTTAAGAAATCACCTTATATTAACTACCAACTCACCCTTGGCGCTTCAGTGAATTGCCGCATTGATAAAATAAATTGTGCTGCCAAGATTTTCTTAGAACCCGAACATCCTTTCTATAAAGAAGGAAATATCTACGATTTTAACGTCCTCCGAAAATATACCATCACGAATTCCGATGGTAATATCGAACAAGCCTTAGTATTGAAAGATTGCTTCAATCAAGAATTTATTATTCATCAGGATGATGAAATTGAAACCACCACTTCAAGCGTTTCTTATAGAGTTGACAGGGTTAAAAAAGGCAAACTCTATCTGTCTTTGCCTGATGATAATGACGTTTTAGCCCAATTAACCATCGGCAATCAATATAAGTTTATCGTAAAGGATTTAATGACTCGTGCAGATAATGAGGAATATTATTTGCTTTTGGATGAAAACGTTAATAAACATTACTTACGCAAGAAATACTACATGGAATATGGCTTTGTTTTAGGCAGCGAAATTGTGTGCACTGTTGTTTCCACGCCTTTGAAATTTAGACATTACTTGGAACCGCAGCATCCCAAATATAAAATAGGAGAGAAGTATGATTTTATTATTTCAGGAATTGAAACGTATATGGATGTCTTCGGCAAAGAAATCACCCATCTGATGGTTAATGATGGCTCAGAAAAAGAATACTTTGTGCAATGCCCTGAAATCAACACAACAAATACCGACATTGGAACAGTGATAAAATGTTTACTCACAGATATACGTTTAAGTAGATTACGCTTAGTTTGTATCTAAAAATTGGACTTGATAAAATCTTACAAGAAGACATAAAATTGGATGTGTCACCAATATTCATAAGTGTTCAACCCACAGTCTAATATCTTTTTTAGAAAAAAAATCTTCCAACTATTGTTTATTCAATAAAAATGAGTAATTTTGCACCTCATTTAATAAAAAAAAAGCAGCATCATGAAAAAAGACATTCATCCAAAAGATTATCGTTTAGTTGTTTTCAAAGACATGTCAAACGAATACACCTTCTTAACACGTTCGACAGCTCAAACTAAAGAAACTATTGTATGGGAAGATGGCAAAGAATATCCTTTAATTAAATTAGAAATTTCGCATACATCTCATCCGTTCTACACCGGTAAAATGAAATTTGTTGACACAGCAGGTCGTGTGGATAAATTCCGTAACCGTTATAAACAACATTTGGAAAAGAAAGAAGAATCAAAACAAACTGAAGCATAATAATTTATTTTGTTTTCATGAAGTCCTATTGAAAGCAATAGGACTTTTTTTTTGTGTATGAAAACAATTAACAAACAGCCTGATTGTTGATATTTTCTTGAAAACTTTTTTCCACAGAACATTTGATATTTTGCAAAAATACCTAATATTGTACATACTAATTATTCAAACAAAATGAACTATATATTATTTGACGATTCCACCCGAAAAGACTTATTTCCATTGACTTTCACTCGTCCTATTGCCGAAATACGTGTTGGAATTTTAACCATTCGCGAAAAATGGGAACGCTACCTGAATACAGAAACTTCGGTCTTAACCGATAAATATCTTGGCATTAAATATCCCATCATAAAAAGCAGCAACAACATTCTTATTAATGCTTCTGTTTTGCCCACCAAGGAACTTGTGGAAGCTATCAACCAACTCCAACCAGATCAATCATTAGTCCATGGAGATTATATCATTGCTTTGCATGTGATCGAAAAAGATTTAGACGATGTAAACAGCATTGATGCTCCCATTGTTGAGGATGTTGAAAAACACGAAGTCGGAACCTTGGAAGAAATTGAATGTAACCTGCCCCATCTGAAAATAAATTATCCATGGGATATTTTTTCTTTAAACGGAAAAGCAATTGAAGATGATTTTACACTTTTGACTCAAGGCAGAAAATCACAAACTATAAGTGACTCTAATCAACTGATTGGAAAAGAAAACATCTTTCTTGAAGCAGGCGCTAAAGTAGAATGTGCTATTATCAACGCATCCACAGGACCTGTATATATTGGAAAAGATGCCGAAATCATGGAAGGAAGCGTCATCAGAGGTCCTTTTGCTTTATGCGATAACTCAACCGTGAAGATGGGCGCTAAGATTTACGGACCCACCACCATTGGTCCTTTTTCCAAAATAGGTGGCGAGGTCAACAATTCAGTCATTTTCGGATACACCAACAAAGCTCATGATGGTTTCTTAGGTAATTCAGTTTTGGGCGAATGGTGTAATTTAGGCGCAGACACCAACAACTCCAACCTAAAAACCACCTACGACGAAATTCGTGTGTGGAATTATACCGAAGAAAAATTCATCCCAACAGGTTTACAATTCTGTGGTCTGATTATGGGCGACCATTCTAAATGTGGCATCAACACCATGTTTAACACAGGGACAGTCGTCGGCGTGAATGCCAACGTAGTAGGCCATGGTTTTCAGCGTAATTTTATTCCTTCCTTCAGTTGGGGGAATTCAATCACGGGCTACACCACCTACGACATTGACAAAGCCATCGAAGTAGCAAAAAGTGTTTACAAACGCCGCAATCGTGAGTTAACCAAAATTGAAATTGATATCTTACGAAGTGTGTATGAACTTACTTTTTCCTATCGCAACAAAGTCCGTTTGGCACGTTAACCTAAAAAAGTCTGACATTTTTACCACTTTATACATTGGCATTTTTATTGCCGTGTATCATATCACTTGAAAGAAAAGGATGAAATTCTTCTATTTTCAATAAATGCTTTTATAAATACTTAATTTAACTGACATTTTGTCATAACGAAATATTATATGGAATTCTCAAGCGAATGGAAAATAAATAATAGTCTCATAAGTATGATGGATAATGAAACCGAGTTTATTCCATTATTTACCTCCGAAGATGAAGAACAAATGAATTCGGAGCCTCTGCCCGAAAGCCTACCCATACTACCTTTACGCAACACTGTCTTATTCCCCGGCGTTGTCATACCCATCACAGTGGGACGCGACAAATCAATTCGGTTGATCAAAGAAGCCTACAAAGCGAAAAAAGCAATCGGTGTAGTAGCTCAAAGAGACGTAAACATTGAAGACCCTGCCTTCGAAGATTTACACACAGTGGGCACTGTGGCTCACATCATCAAAACATTACACATGCCCGATGGCAGCACAACCGTCATCATTCAAGGAAAAAAACGTTTCAATTTGGTGGAGATGATTGCCAACGAACCTTATTTCGTAGCCAAAGTGGCTGATTTTATCACCAACGAACCTGTTTCTAAGGATAAAAAATTCCAAGCCTTGATTTCTTCCTTAAAAGATTTCGCAATTCAAATTGCCAAACAATCGCCCAACATTCCTTCCGACGCCGCCTTTGCCATCAAAAACATCGAAAGCCCTTCTTTCTTGGTAAATTTCATTTCCTCTAATCTCAATATAGATATAGTAGAAAAGCAAAAACTCTTAGAAACTTCCGATTTAACCGAGCGTTCCAATTTGGTGTTGAATTATTTGGTGAAAGAACTGCAGATGATTGAACTCAAAAATCAAATTCAAAACAAAGTGAAATTTGATTTGGACAAACAACAGCGCGATTTCTTGTTACAGCAACAAATGAAGCAGATTCAGCAAGAATTAGGCGACAATCCTCAGGAACAAATCATCAATGAACTCAACCAAAAGACCGCTAACAAAAAATGGTCGAAAGAAATTGCCGAACTCTTTGCCAAGGAATTAGGAAAACTCCAACGCATGAATCCCCATGCTGCCGAATATTCAGTGCAGACTAACTATTTAGAAACATTGGTCGAGTTACCTTGGAACGAATTCACCAAAGATAACTTAGATTTAAAAAACGCTCAGAAAATATTAGATGAAGACCATTTTGGATTAGAAAAAGTCAAAGAACGCATCATCGAATATTTGGCTGTGTTGAAACTCAAAGGCGACATGAAGTCCCCAATCCTATGTTTGGTAGGACCTCCGGGCGTTGGAAAAACTTCTTTGGGCAAATCTATCGCTCGTGCCCTCGAACGCAAATACATTCGCATGTCATTAGGCGGACTCCGCGACGAATCCGAGTTACGTGGTCACCGCAAAACCTATATCGGCGCCATGCCGGGCAGAATCATTCAGAATCTCAAGAAACTCAAGTCGGCAAACCCCGTTTTTGTCTTAGACGAGATTGACAAAATCAGTGGAAACAACGTCAGTGGCGACCCGCAAGCTGCCCTTTTGGAGGTGTTAGACCCCGAACAAAACACCAATTTCTACGACAACTTCCTCGAAGTGGATTTCGACCTCTCGCGCGTGATGTTCATCGCCACAGCAAATAACATTTCCACCATCTATCCCGCTTTGCGCGACCGCATGGAGATTATTGACCTCAGTGGCTATCTTCTCGAAGAAAAAATTGAGATAGCCAAACGACATCTCATCCCTAAACAAATAAAGGAACACGGGATGAAGAACTCTCAACTCAAATTCACCGACAAAGTCTTAGAACAACTCATTGACGACTACACCCGCGAATCAGGCGTTCGTTCCCTCGAGCGCACCATTGCCAAAATTGTTCGAAATCGTGCCAAGTTCATCGCCATGGACGAAAAATATCAGAAAAACATCCCTGCCTCCGACCTCAACACCATCTTAGGCATTCCAATATATCAAAAAGACAAAGACATTCCTCACGACATCGCAGGCGTAGTCACCGGTTTAGCTTGGACATCGGTAGGAGGGGAGATACTTTTCATCGAAGTCAGCCTGAGCAAAGGCAAAGGCAACCTAACCCTCACGGGAAATTTGGGCGATGTGATGAAAGAATCCGCAAGCATTGCTTACGAATACCTCAAATCTCATTCCTTGAAACTCGGCATCGAGCCAACCGTATTCGAAAATTGGAACGTCCACATCCACATTCCCGAAGGCGCAACACCAAAAGACGGACCTTCGGCAGGCATCACCATGTTCACCGCTTTGGCTTCCGCTTTCACCCAACGCAAACTCAAAAAAGGCATCGCCATGACGGGCGAAATCACCCTTCGCGGAAAAGTTTTGCCCGTCGGAGGCATCAAAGAAAAGATTTTGGCTGCCAAACGTGCCTCCATAACCGACATCATTCTCTCGTCCGAAAACCGCAAGGACATTGACGAAATCAACAAACGCTACATCGAAGGTTTGAACTTCCATTATGTAAACGAGATGATTGAAGTAACCGATTTGGCTTTGCTCCACGTCAAAGTTGCCAACGCGGTTCTCATTGCTTAAGGCATGAACCACAGCGAATTTATCGAACTCACCATCACCATGGCAACCCTCAACGTCCATTCGGGCTTGGGCGGACCTTTTGCCGCCTTGGTGGTCAAAGACGGCGAAATAATCGGCAGGGGAACCAACCTTGTGATAAACGACAACGACCCCACGGCACATGCCGAAATCATGGCAATTCGCCATGCATGTCAACATCTAAAATCCTTTCAGCTAAAGGGCTGCACCATCTATTGCTCTTCCGAACCTTGCCCCATGTGTTTCGGTGCCATCTTTTGGGCGCGCCCCGACGCGGTCTTTTTTGCCGCCCACAAAAAACAAGCCTCCAACGTAGGCTTCGACGACTCCTTCATCTATCAACAAATCGAACTGCCCGCCTCCCAACGCAGCATCCCTTTCCAACATATCCCTTCCGAAAACCTTAACCTCCCCTTCGAAGCATGGGCAGGGACTAATGATAAGGTGAAATATTAGAGTTTTGGCTTATAAAGTCTTTAAGAGAATGAAAAATTAAAAATTAAAAATGAAAAGTTGGGTGGGGATTGTTGAATTGTTTTATTGTTCTATTGTTTTTTTTGTGGGAGTGATTGGGGATTTTTGATTTTAGGTTTTTAGACCACTTAGACACTTAGGGCACTAAGAGACACTAAGAGGTTTTGATGGAATTGGGGGGTTAATTTTGGAATTTTTAAGTGGGAAATTGGGTGAATTTGGTTGTAAAATGGCGGATTTTGTTGTAAATTTCGAATTAATGACATTTTTGTTGTTTAATTGCTTGATATATATATTAATACGTCATTCAATGGATGACGTAACTTGCTAGTAAAAAATGAAAAAGTGGCGTCTTTTTTCGATTCCACGCGTCTAGAAACGAATCCATGCATCTAATTTATCGTCCCATGCGTCTGGAAACGGTTCCAAGCATCATGAGAGTCGTTCCACGCGTCTAAATTATCGTTCTAAGCGTCTAAATTGTCGTTCCATGCATCATGGAAGTCGTTCTATGCATCTAATTTATCGTTCCATGCTTCTTAGGAGTCGTTCTATGCATCTAAGGAATCGTTCTAGATTTCTTTTTAATTTATCTTCGATAGGATATGTTTTATATCGTCGCTAAAATGATTTAGTTTGCTTGTTATTTAATTTGCGATTAATCGCTATTGCTTGATTAAGTTTTGCTTTTTTATAATGTCGTGCCTACGGCACTTTTAAATTACTCTTAATCTTTTTTTCTACCATACTTTCGTGCCTACGGCACTTTTTAAAGCCTCGTTTGGGGCGACATTATGGTAGAAAAATGCACGCAATGAGAATAAAGATGCGTTAGGGGTGACATTATAAAAACATTGAAATTTAGGCTTTGAAAGATGTTTCTTCTTTTTTTATCAGAAGACTTTGGCTATTACTATATAATCCCTACGGGATAAAGATTCATTGGAGAGCTGTTGTACTTAGTAATCTTCCTCGGTGTCTTTTTAATTTATCTTTTTTGGAATATATTTTATATCGTTGCGAAAGGGATTTGGTTTTTATATCATTTTATTTGCTACCAATATATAATCCCTACGGGATAATGATTAATTGGAGATAGGTTGTTTTGTAGTGGTATTATATTGGTGGAAATATTTGTAAGTTGCAGATTTTAGTCCGATCGGTTTAGTGAAAATAAGGTTACATGTTATCTTTGTTTAGTTTTTTAATTGAGGTTAAAAAATGGAATTTCTTTATTTTTGGGTATAATCATTGGGTAAAGGAGCAAAATTGGGTGATGTTGGGGAGACGCAAAATTTTGCGTCTCTACGGATGGCGGATTTGATTAGAGGAAGTGGGCGATACATGAATTGTGCATTCATTTAGGGAATGGGTAATGTTGGGAGGATGAAGGGAAAGGTTGATTAAAAGTCCAAGGGATAGCTAGTTGGCACGCGCGCCAAGGATGGTAGCGGTTAGCCCACAGTGCCGCTTATTCGCGGCGCGAGGACTAAGAGCGGACAGCCTGACCCCCGTTATTCAGGGGGTGGCGCCAAAAAAAAAGAACCAAGATTCAAGCTCCAAATCCCAAGTCAAAAATCTAAAATCTAAAATCAAAAATCATAAATTCCTCAAGGTTTTTTCTTTTCCACCAAATTGATTTCTCGTTTGGGGTTGAGGAGGGCGTTGATGGCGCGATAGTTTTCGTAGCGATAGATGGTTCCGGAGAGGTTTTCGTAGCCGCCATCGAGGTTTTTTTTGAAGTTGAAATTGGTTTCGAGCAGGACGGGATGGTATTTGGAGAGGCAGGCGGGGAAGTTTTTGCCGAAGTTTTTGAGGGCATGACCAAAATAGAGCATGATGTCGTAGCCTTGAAAAGCGTAGAAGTTGGGGTCGGTTTTGTAGGTGTTGCGAAAGTTGAGCACGAAGGTCTGGGTGATGCTGTCTTGATAGTTGATGAAGCTGTTGGAATAGATGTGCGTGTTGAGGTTCATGAGATATTCAACATCGAGGCTGCTGTAATCTTCCCAAGTTTTTTCGGCAAACAAGACTATCTTATGTTGGTAAGCCAATTCGTTGAGATTGCGCAAATAGGAGGAGACGAAGGCTTCGCCATCAATGAGGGTTATGATGACATTTACGTTGGCATCGGAAAGGTTTTTGGTTACGCCCGCCATCCATTCCTTGGAGTAGTCCACCTTGAAGACATGGAGTTTGCTGTTCTTACGAGCCACTTCGGCATCGGCATATTTCTTTAGGGAATCAGCTAGTTCTTTTTCTTTGTCGTTGTGAACAATGATGAGGTTGCAGTCGGGATAGGTGGTTTCGACGAAGTCAATCATCTGTTTTGTTTCACTTTGGAAGGAGGTGTTGAGTTTGAAGGCGAAGGGGTTGTCTTTTATCAAATCGTATTGGTTGGTGAAGGGGTTGATGATGGGCACGGCATGTTGTTTTGCCCAATTAGCGACAAGTTGGAAGCTTTTGCTGAAGAGGGGACCAATGATAAGATTGACGGAGGCGAATTCAGGTTTTTTGAGGATAGCCTCGGTGGATTGAGCGTCTTCAGTCACGTCGTAGGTGTAGATTTTGAGGGATAGACCCGCTCTGTCTAAGGAGTCGAGGGCTTGGCGGATGCCTTCATAGAACTGAATGAAGAGGAGGGATTGATAGGTGGAGACGGAATTGTCGGTGTTGGCGGTGTCAATTATATCGGCGCGTTCGAGATAGAAAGGAATCATGAGCGCGACGGTGTAGGAAGGGAGGATGCCCGTTTTGCCACATTCAACGACGGGGATGGTGTCTTTGGCAGGCGTGATGGGCTTCTGAACAAGTTCGGTGTAAGGTACTTTTATTTGTTGACCGAGTTGGAGATTGTCGGTTAAGCCCGGGTTTAGTTTCTTAAGTTCGTCAACAGTTATGTTATAGAGTTTGGCAATGGCGAAAAGTGATTCGCCTTTTTGAACGATATGGAGGCTTTGTTTGGCAGGCTTGGGTTCGGGTTTCGGTTTGTCGGAAAGGGGGATTTTAATCAACTGTCCGGGATTGATTTTGTCGGTCAATCCTGCGTTAAACTTGGTCAGATCGTCAACTTTAACGTGATAATTTGTTGCTATTTTATAAAGTGTTTCGCCTTTGTCCACATAATGGTTGATGAAAGTTATTTCGTCGGGGTTGTTGACTTTAAGTATTTTGAGAATCACGCCACCTTGGATGCCTTTGACGGATTCTGGATTGGCGCTGTAGATCTGCCGAATGTCAACGGAATAGGCTTTGGCAAGTTCGTAAATTGTTTCTCCGGGTTTGACGGTGTGGATATAGTAATATTTGTTGCCAATAAATTCAGTTCGCTTGCTGATTTCAATTTTCTGCGAAAAGACATGACTGCTTATTCCAAGAAAGAGGATAGCAATCGGCAGGAAGGTTCTGATTAGTTTCATACATGAAATTTTTTATTCCCATTCAATGGTGGCAGGAGGTTTAGAGCTGATGTCGTACACCACACGGTTGACTCCCTTCACTTTATTAATAATTTCGTTAGATATCTTGGCTAAAAAATCGTAGGGTAGATGTACCCAATCCGCCGTCATGCCATCGGTGGACGAAACAGCGCGTAAAGCAACCACATTCTCATAGGAACGTTCGTCGCCCATTACGCCCACAGACTGCACGGGAAGCAACATGGCGCCTGCTTGCCAAACAGCGTCGTAGAGTTTCCAATGTTTTAGTCCTTCGATAAATATATAATCCACCTCTTGCAAAATTCGTACCTTTTCGGGGGTGATGTCGCTGATGATGCGTATGCCAAGTCCCGGACCTGGGAAGGGATGGCGGTTTAGTATCTCAGGTTTCAACGAAAGAGAAGCGCCAACACGGCGCACTTCATCCTTAAACAGAGATTTCAAAGGTTCGACGATTTTCAGTTTCATATAATCAGGCAAACCACCTACATTGTGGTGGGATTTGATGGTTGCAGAAGGTCCTTTGACGGAGACAGATTCGATGACATCGGGATAAATGGTGCCTTGCGCCAACCATTTCACATCTTCAATCTTGTGGGCTTCGGCATCAAAGACATCAATAAAGGTTTTGCCGATGACTTTTCGTTTGTGCTCGGGGTCGGAAATGCCTTTTAGATTGTCAAGAAAGATGGCGCCTGCGCGAACGCCTGTTACATTCAAGCCCATGCTTTCATAATTCTCGAGAACAGAATCAAACTCGTTTTTGCGCAGCAAACCATTGTCAACAAAGATGCAATATAAGTTTTTGCCAATAGCTTTGTGCAGCAAAACTGCTGCCACAGAGGAGTCAACGCCACCCGAAAGCCCCAAGACTACTTTATCGTCCTGCAACTGTTGTTTCAGAGAGGTTACCGTCACATCAATAAAAGAATCAGGCGTCCACGATTGGTCGCATTTACAAATGTCCACGGCGAAATTGCGCAGCAATATCATGCCTTCTGTGGAATGATATACTTCAGGATGGAACTGTATGCCATAGGTTTCTTCGTTAGCGATAGCAAAGCCTGCCACCTTCACTTCAGGAGTGCTTGCTATGGTTTTAAACTCAGGCGGGGTTGAGAGAATGGTGTCGCCATGGGACATCCACACTTGTGAGTCTTGCGTCATCCCTTTAAATAAGTTGTTAGAAGTATCTATAAAAGAAAGGTTTGCTCTTCCGTATTCTCTAATCTCTGAGGGTAAGACTTCGCCGCGACTGGTATGAGCCAAAAATTGCGCACCATAGCAAACAGCCAAGATGGGGAGTTTCCCTTTTATAGCCGACAAGTCAGGATAGGGGGCGTCTTTTTGACGAACAGAGAATGGACTGCCCGATAGGATAACGCCTTTAATATCTGAAGTTATTTGAGGTATTTTATTATACGGATGTATCTCGCAATAAATAAATAGCTCGCGAATTCTTCGTGCAATAAGCTGGGTGTATTGCGAACCAAAATCAAGAATTAATATAGTTTCGTGCATGATATTTTTTTACTATGCAAATTTAATAATATAAATAAACGTAGGGACGATAATTTTAAACTATTTATAAAAAAAAGGGATTGTCGTGCGTTGACAATCCCTTTTTGTTGTATTTAATAATGATTATTCAGCTTTAAATATTTTGAAATATTTTTGGTCGGTATCCGTACTTAGCCGAATGGAATATACGCCTGAAGTCAAAGATGATATGTCAATGTTTGCTGATTCTAATGTTTTTGAAAATGTTTTTGATTGGATCAATTGCCCGGTCATGGAGAAAAGACTCATAGTAATAGGCACATTTGACGTAATGCCAAAATCAATATGTATGTTGCCTTGGGTAGGATTAGGATATATTTTTACCGAGGAAAACATATTTTCAGAGATTCCCACCGTTGTGACAATTACTTGTTGGGTGATAGTGTCGGAACAACTGCCATTATCCACCAATACCACTATTAGCAACAAACTAAATATACGCGACATTGCCGACCAAGTTAGTGGCGCCATTATGGGTAAATTAAGACTTAACGCGCGGGTTTAATATGATC
>CAIOJS010000148.1 GCA_903858655.1 uncultured bacterium
CTTATCAGTCTTTTGTTTACTCCAACTTTAATTGCAAAAAAAGAAATTGTTTATAAGATTTTTTGGCGTTTTGTTGCCCGTTTTCTTCCTTTTGTCCATTCGTACGTGACAAAGCGTATCGATCGGGATAAGTCTCCCATTGATTCACTAAACATAGAAGATCATATTGTGTTGTGCGGATATGGGCGTATAGGTTCTCATGTTGGGCGAGCTCTTCTTTTGGCAGATATTCCTTTTGTTGCAATTGACTATAATTTCGCCACGGTAGAAAAAGCAAAAAAACTGGGAGTGAATATTATATACGGCGATCCGACGGACATCGATATGTTAGACTATGCCGAAACCGAACATGCAACCGCAATTGTCTTGGCATTGCCTGATCGATTTGCCCAAGAAAGTATTATCATGAACGCAAAGAAACTCAACAAGGACATTGTGGTCATGAGCCGTGTCCACAGGCTCACTGACCATAAAAGAATGAAAGATCTAGGAGTAAACGTTGTCATTCAACCAGAGTTTGAAGCATCACTTTCCCTCATAAAAAAAATAATGATGCTCAAAGGGATTCATAAAGATGACATCGTAAAGCATATTGCCTATTTCAAGAAAGAACACGAAGGAATATGAATACGATTCATCATAAAACCGTTTTAAAGATTGGTATTATTCTTTGTGCGCTCGTACTCGCGGTCATTGCTTTGCGCCAACTAATTACTTCCGCACTATTTGTAAAAGCGGATAGGATAAACATTCTTTTTTATTCTGCACAGCCCATTTATTATTCTATCGAGAAGGGAGGAGAAGTCCACTACGTGACCACTTTCAATGCAGACAGTCGGACTGAGGTTCCGGGGGGTTATGGAATATATCGGATTGGGGCATTAGGAAAATTAATCACCCTTGAAAAAAATCCAGAATTGCTTAAGAGGACATTCTCGCGTATTACGGGTTCAATGTTGGACTATTATTTCTATCCCCAGAATGATGCCATTTACTATGGTTCAAAAGAAACGATACGGCCGCCTTCCTTCTCAGAACTATTTTTATACGCATCGAATGCAAATTTTGTTGATCGTTTATTTATATATTTTCAATATATGGGAAAACATTTGGGCGACTTTGAAGAAATCAATATAAAAAAAATTCAAACGGGGGACACCGTTCTTCTGTCCGATACGACGTTTGCCAGGCAGTATTTAGGATATTTTTATCATCAATCCCTCCGAAAAGAAAATAAAACGGTTCAAATACTCTACTCAACTTCTTACACAGCGGCAAAAAATATGAGTCGGATAATTGATGGAGAGGGAATACGGGTAGTGGATATCGATCAAAGCTCAAAGCTTAAAGCTCAAAGCTTAAAGTCGGAATGTATAGTAATGGAAAATACGAAAAATGGTTTTTCTCTCACGGCTCAACAAACAGCCCACTTTTTTAAGTGTATACTTACGAAAGGAGTAGGTCGCGTCTCGGATATTGTTATCGAGATGGGTAAAGCAGAAGGGGAATGGGAGTAGGGCGGTCGGAGTCGGTCAAGGTCGGTTGAATCAGTTAAATTGGTTGAATTAATCAGTATCAATACTATGAATATCCTTATTATTTTTGCACTTTTATTTATCTCTCTTATACTGGCTCTTCGTTCAATGAAAGATCTCCCTGTTCCCAAAGAGGTTCAACGGTTGATTGATAGTAAAAAATACAAGGGAAGAATCGTCTTTTTTAAAAATCAAAAAGTGAAGCATTATTCTTCATCTTCTTCA
>CAIOJS010000149.1 GCA_903858655.1 uncultured bacterium
ATATATTTTTGATTATTACTTTTTAAACTCTTGTAATATGTCAACGTTTTTTTTCACACAGTAACAAAATCCTTATTATGTTTGCATAGTATTTTAAAACGTAGAAAAAAATTAAAATAATCATTAATTATTAACCAAAAACAAAAAACAATGAAAAGAAAAATTTATTCAATTTTGCTTACAGGGGGACTGCTACTTTCAACTGTAGTTATGCTTTCTCTGACGAGCTGTAACAAAACTGGTCCCGCAGGGGCAGCAGGAAGAGACGGTGCCAATGGTGCTGATGGTGTTTCGACCACCGAAGCCTGCAAAGCATGTCACAATCCTGCAATGGTTGACCAAAAGGCAGAAGAATACACTATGGCTAAACACTCATGGGGTACTGCTGCTTTCACAGAATCTGGAAACAATTCTTGCGCACCTTGTCACTCACAAGAAGGTTTCAGATATGTTTGCGATCCTGCTAATGGCGTATCTGCAGCTTGGACTTATGCTGGTGGCGTTTGGACCAATGGCTATGCTACTGTTGATGGTCATAACATGGGCACCTATGGTTGTCAAACATGTCATACTGCTTTACACACAACGTATGGCGCAAGCGATTTAACTGTTTTCACAAACACAGCTCCTGTAGCTATGACTATGTGGGGTGGTGCAAAAACTATTGACCTTCAACAAGACGGTGCTAAGAGCAATTTATGTATTAAATGCCATCAACCACGTCCATTACAATGTAATGTTAGCCCAACAAGTGGTGGTAGATTATTAAACTACGATTCAATTCGTCAGTTCCCTACCTTAATTTTCTATGACAGTACAACAGGTGCAGTTAACAAATACGTGAAACCATCTTACAGAATGCATACTCACTACGGTGCAGTTGGTGCAATCTATGCTGGTAAAGGGGCTATTGAATTTACAGGTACTTTAGCTTATGGAAACTCAGCTCACACTTCGGTTGCTTCATGTCAAGATTGCCACATGGCTCCTATGACAGGTAGAGCAGGAGGTCACTCATTCAACATGAGAAACGCTTACGAATCTTCATTAAGTGCTTCAACTACTTGGAACTTCAACGGATGTAACGTTGCTGCTTGCCATGGTGACGATCCTTTGAGCGCAACACATGCAAAATTTGTAAACTGCAGATCAGGTATCAAAACATTACTCGACCAATTAGCTACCAAAATCAACGCTTGCGGTGGTGGACATGACATCTTAACCAAACAAACTGACCCAACCTTAAACCTCTGGGCTGGTATCACAACCAACAGCTATGATGGTTATTTAGATATCTATAGCTCATCAACAAATGCTACCGGATATTGGAGAGATCCTTATGGAAGTGGAGCAACAAACGCTGCTAAACCTAAATTCCCAAAATTAACTTTTGGTCAAATGGGTTCTATCATGAATTTCCAATTGTGTTTGAGAGAATACAGTTTAGGTGTTCATAACCACGACTACGTAGAAGCTTTATTGACCAACTCTATTGCTGTTTTGACTGCTCAAGGTTTCTAAACCTAAGCAAATCGTTTTACAAAAAAAGGCTGCCTCGCATTGAGACAGCCTTTTTTTATACCTTAATATATATAAAGGAAGATATAAATAAGGCAACAAGAGAATATACTATAAAAAGTTTCGATTTTTTTCTAGTTTTTCTCAAGAAATAATTAATTTTATGCCGTCAAAAAGAACATATTATTTGTAAGATGGTTTCATAAAATTAATGCTTATGAAAAGAATAATTTTAGCCCTATTATTTCTTCCAACTGTTGCCTTGGCACAGGTTCAGGACGATTTTTCTGATGCGAATTTCACTGCAAATCCTGCATGGCATGGCGATAGCTCTCAATTTCAAATTTCTACCTATTCCAATTCATCCTGGAGTGTTGCCCCCCGTCTGCAACTGGATGGGACTGCTGCCGACACTTCTTGCTTGTATATAGCTACCTCTTTGCCAACTTTGAATAATCTGGAATGGGATTTCTGGCTACGTCTGACGCTGAACACCTCGAAATCGAATAATTGTAGGGTGTATTTGGTTTCCAATTCTGCTAACTTACATGGCAGCCTTCAAGGATATTATGTCATGTTTGGTGACGACATGAACGACCAGCTCGACAGTATCTCTTTATGGAAACAAGACGGGACCACCATGCAAAAGATTATTGCGGGTCATCATTGTTTCACGGGAGCCTCTTCATCATATAGAATAAAAGTGCAACGCGATAATTCGGGTGTTTGGTCTTTGTTTGCAGATCAAAACGGTACGGCAAACTATACGTTGGAGGGAACTTGTCTTGACAATACCTTTACCGGTTCATCCTATTTTGGTGTTTTTTGCAAATATACCAGTACGTATAAGACAAACTTTTATTTTGATGATATCTATATTGGACCAATAATTGTGGATACAACGGGTCCTACGGTGCTGTCTGTAAACGTTATTTCAGCGAATCAAATTGACATCACGTTTTCGGAGAATGTGGAGCCTGTTGCGGCAGAAACCCTCGCCAATTATAATGTTTCAACTTTCGGAAATCCTCTTTCAGCTACTAAGGATGCCGTCCTGGGCAGTGTGGTGCATTTGATGTATGCGTCTGCGTTTTTAAACGGAAGTTCCTATACTATCAGCATTGCAAATGTTCAAGATTACGCTGCAAATACAATGCTATCCGTTTCGATTCCTTTTACCTTTTATGAAGCTCAGCGATATGATATTGTGATAAACGAAATTATGGCAGACCCTGACCCGCCTATGGGATTGCCCAATTATGAATACATCGAATTGTTTAACAAAACGGCGTATCCTATTAATGTAAAAGATTGGAGGCTTGACATTAATACTTTACATGCTACCTTGCCGAATGTCACTTTGGCGCCCAATGCTTATGCTATCATTTGCGATGATGCAGCTGTGGATTTTTTTAATCCGTATGGAACCACAATGGGTCTCACATCACTTTCGCTAACCAATACAGGCGCCACTATCGCCCTGCGCAACGCAGCGGGAAGCTTAATCCATTTTGTCACTTATTCCGATTCATGGTATCAAAACGCTTACAAAGCCGATGGCGGATGGTCTTTGGAACAAATTGATGCCAACAATCCCTGCGGGGAAATGGCGAATTGGAAAGCATCCATAGATCCGAGTGGAGGAACTCTAGGGAGAATTAATTCCGTTATGGGTAGCAATCCCGATGTGTCTCTTCCGAAATTAATCAGAGCATCTGCATCAAGATATGAACCGCTGCGCGCAAAGTTATTCTTCAACGAGCCGTTGGATAGTGCATTAATGGATAATCTTTCGAAATATACCATTGATAATGGCATTGGTAATCCACAATCAATAGCGTTAAGCAAACCTGATAACACCTCTGCAACGCTTTACTTTTCGCAGGAACTGCTTCCTCACATTGTTTACACTCTGCGTATAAGCGATAGCATTTTTGATTGCTCGGGCAACAAAATCCCTGCGAATTCTATAGCTCGGTTTGCACTCCCCGAACTGCCCGATTCAGGTGATTTGGTCATCAACGAGGTGCTTTCAAATCCGAAAGCGGATGGCGTTGACTTTGTCGAGGTTTATAATCGTTCAGAAAAGGTATTGGACTTTATGGATGTAAACTTGGCATCTTTGGATGATACGCATATCATTACCAACGATAATTTCTTGATTTTTCCAAAAGATTATGTAGTATTGACCACCAATCCCGATAAAGTGAAAGAGCAATATACGACCCCCAATCCCTATGGCTTTATCAAAATGGCATCTTTTCCTGCCTTTAATAATGATGAAGGGATGGTCATTTTGAGGACCATGGCAGATACCGTGATAGATGCTATGACCTATACTGCCGATATGCATTTCCCCCTGCTCAATTCTACGGATGGCGTCTCTTTGGAGCGCATAGATTTTAATCGTCCGGCAAGTGACAACACAAATTGGCATTCGGAGGCTGAAACAGCGGGGTTCGCTACGCCTGCGTATGAAAACTCCCAATTTTTCCCCGGAAATTTTGCGGATGATATGGCAGTTTCGCTTGATCCTGAAATTTTTTCGCCCGATAATGATGGGTATAAGGATGTGCTGAACATCAATTGCCAAGCTGCAAGTCCCGGCAAAGTGATTTCGATTATGATTTATGATGCAAAAGGACGCTTAGTGAAAACGCTGGTGAAAAGCAAAATGATGTCTGAAAAGGCAAGCTTTTCGTGGGATGGCACTCAGGACGATGCCACCAAGGCGAACATCGGAATTTATGTGATTTATGTGGAGAGTTTCGATTTGAACGGTTCGGTGAAGCATTATAAACATACGGCAGTTTTGGCAACAAAGTTCTAAAACTCATCCTGCGGTGCATGCTAAGGCAGCTACAGAGATTTTTACTCCTGGAATTGCAAGCAATTGGTTGACACAGGCTTCGATGGTGGCGCCCGTGGTGATTACGTCGTCCACCAGCAGAATATGTTTCCCTTTCAGCGTTACGACATCGGTGATGTCAAATATCTCTTTCACATTTTCCCAACGTTTGAAACGGGACTTTTTGGTTTGAGTTTTTGATGCCGTGGTTCTAACTAAGGTCTTGGTGTCGCAGGGTATCTGCATGACGTTTGACAGCCCTTTGGCGAAGATTTCGCTTTGATTGAAACCTCTTTTGCGTTTCTTTCTTTTGTGCAAAGGAACAGGAATCACCACATCAACATCTTTAAAGAAGTCAGACTGCAACAAGTCTTTGCCGTAGGATTCGCCCAAGTAGGTGCCGATTTCTGTTATGCCTTTGTATTTGAATTGATGGATTAAATGTTGAACTTTTCCGCCTTTTTTGAAATGATATAAGGCTGCCACATGCGCAATCGGAACTCTTCCCCAAAAGTTCCTGGCAAGCGGATTGTCTTCATCGAGATGATAATTGGTTTTTGGCAAAAGTTGTTGACAGAAAGTGCATAGAATTTCTTCATGCTGCAGCAAGGATGCATTGCAAGCATCACATAAGCGAGGATAAATCAAGCAGACGAAATCGTAGAAGAGGGACATGGAGGACATGGCTGGTTTTTAGTATTTTGACATTTGTTTCTGATTGCTATTTTTAATTCTTCTTGTGAATACGGTGCAAGATGCTCCCATAAAGTGTCACCTATTTCTGCATTTTCATAACTGTTTTTTTCAACGAAGAATTTTCGTGATTCTGACATGAAGTAATATTTAGTATTCCAACCTCCAAGACCTGGATCATTATCTTCATATGAGTCCTTTTTTTCAATAATATACTCTCTGACAATTTTAAGTCCTCCATTTATATCCTTTCGCAAATTTCTAAGTAATAATCTTGTCAGTGTTATAATTACGATAAATATAATGATTCCCACAATCTCAACATACAATATTTTCAGGCTAAAATTACCGATGATATAGAATATATGAAGCATAAAAACAATCATAATTCCAATGAGACTAGCAGTAAAATAATAAGACTTAAGCATCTTTTTCATTTTATTGAGTTCCTCGTTGTCTAAAGATTTATGTGTTTCATTCATAAATCATGATTTTCTTTAACTTGCCGGTGACAATTGCCTTACAGCAAGTCCATTTGTAAAGGTTTGAAAATACTTGTAACCGTTTTTTCATTTTCATGCTATATTATATTTTGTACAAAGATACAAAATATTTCTAATCACACCCGATCAATTAATTTTACGAATCCAACTAAAATAAAAC
>CAIOJS010000150.1 GCA_903858655.1 uncultured bacterium
AATAAAATCGGCCAGCCCCACCAAGTCAAGCAGATTGGCGGTATCCTGAAACTCCACGAGCACATCAAGGTCGCTGCCTTTACGCACCTCGCCACGAGCAACCGAACCGAAGATGCCCTTGATTTCAGCCTTGTACTGTTTTTTTGCCTGAGTCTGAAGAGTCCGCAGGGTTGCTAGAATATCGTCGGCAGACAGCAGTGTTTTTTGTGCGCTCATGTGTTTCTGTCCTCTTGTTACATCAGGCTTTCTTTATACGCCATTTTTTTTACAAGAGCAATATTGCGTTGCACCCTGCTTTTATAGGTGCGCAATGCGCACCATACCAGCTGTTAAACAATATGCCCTCTTTTTTTAAAAACTTCAGAACCAATAATTTCACCAGAAGCTATAGAATCAAGATATTCATCGTCTGATAAAACCTGAATTGACGACAAAGCCATTTTACCGTTTTTTAGGCCTGAGAGCCACTGTGCATATGGTCTAATATGATCTGTAATTTGAAGTGTCGTTGTGTTTTCAAAAGGCTGCATAACAATAATGAGCTCTGGAGACGCCGCTTGTTCTTCCGAATATTTCTCTGCTTTCAGCAAATCGCCGAGAAAGGCCTTTCTATCCGTTTTTTGCTCCGACTCCAATATGAAGGTAGTTTGCCCTTGGCTGTTTTTAATCGTAATATCAGGCTTATAGCCTTTTGCGACTTGAGTTCCTTTGGAAGCAATAACATTCACTCCAATTTGGTGATTCAAAGATTTAAACCCCGAGTCTTTCATGTGCTTAATTTCATAATGAATATAGTTTGTCGAAAAAAATGGTGGGCAGAGACGGATTAAGGCCCATGGTTGTTTTAGCTACACGACTATTTTGCAATTTCAAAATTGAGGATACGAAATTCAACACGAGTATCGGGATGATCTGTGAAATAGCTTGTTGCTCTATGCCCCGTTGTTATTTTTTTTATGCTGTACTCTACTGATGATCCAACTCTTTTTGCAAGCTTATCTGGTATAGAATTTGAAAATTTAAACGGTATTACCTCGATGGGTGAATTTTTTTTATCGTAAAATATAATAAGCATATAGATATTTGACACTGAGGTGCTCAAATGATTTTGAATTGAAAAAGTAAACCCCTGGTCACGAACACAGGAATTGTCGTATTCATCATTCCAAATGAAATTTTCACAAATAACCCCTTCTGTGCTTTTATCGCCAAAATCGGAAAAAACGGGGCGTTTTTTAGTCGTCATCACTTTTGATAAAGGAACTACGGGCGATAAGTTTTTCAATAATGCGATAATGTAATTTGATGGGACGGCAAAGTTTAAATTTTGACCATCCTTGTAAGTGGCTACGGCAAGGCCAATAACCTCGCCTTTTGATGTCAAAACAGGACCACCACTACTTCCTGGCGAAATAGGTGCTGTTATTTGCAACAACTTATCTGAGCCAATTTGACGAATACCGCTAACTATTCCTTGAGAAAAAGTGCCCTCTAATCCTTGTGGATTCCCGATTGCATAGATTTGCTCTCCAACCTCAACGGTATCGCTGTTAGCAAAAGTCATCAAAGAAGCTTGCCTTACAGAACATTTCAAAATTACTAAGTCCCGGTCTTTATCTGTGCCTATTACACCTTCAATTTCGTATTTAATTGTTTGACCTATGACTTTTGCGTAACCTCTTGAGGCGCCCGCAACAACATGTAGGTTACTAGCAATCTCGCCTTCACCTACAAAAAAACCACTGCCAAGAGAAATTGGTTGCCCATGAACATCTTCCATAATAAGAAGGACTACCGACGGGAATGCCCTCTTTGCTATTTGTTGTGCGGTCTGACCATAAGCACCAATGGGCTGAACCATTAAAGCAAAGCTGCATATGCATAGTGAAATAATACGCAAATATAAAATTGGGTTTTTCATTATTGTTTCCTGTCTTTAGCCACACTACATTTATTAATCCGTTATTGGTCCCCCCGCTTTACATAATGCGTGTGCAGCAGCTC
>CAIOJS010000151.1 GCA_903858655.1 uncultured bacterium
ATGGAATTCGAAGATATCTACGTTCAAATCGTCAGCTCAAAGAAACGACCGGTCTTTTTGAGCCGTCTTTGTCTTATCACCTTCTTCTTTAGCGGAAGCATGACACTGTTTTCCTTCGGAGGCTTATTCCTTTCGGGATGGATGGCAAACTACATCAACTTCTTTGTGAAAGGCTTCTATAATGTCGGAAGCAACATCTTAATAGTCTTTTTCCTATCCGTTTTCGTCCTTTTCGGAAGTTCGCTTGTGGGCGCATTGCTGATGTTTCGTCTCAAACGCTCCGGGTATTGGATTTATCTTTCTGCCAACGCCATCATGATACTGCTCTCATTTTTTGTGGTATTGAATTTTATAAACATACTCTTTATCGTGGTGAGCGTCGTTTTCATTTTCCTCTATAGAATCCCCTACAAACATCTGAAAAGCAAAGCATGAACGACAACCTAAGCGAAACGAAAGTTGCCAAGCCCATTTTCCTATGGATAATGATTAGCCTTAGTATGGTGGCTAATGCGGTTTCCATTATCATCAATGTTTTTTTGCTTTTTGGTGCAGGGCTTGATAGTTTCTTGTTGAAAATTCCGGTGATAGACGTAATCACCGAGGAAGGCATGCACGGAAATGTGTTGTACTTTCTTTTAAAAATCGCCCTCCATGCCGCTTGTATTTATGGCTTGATACTGTTGCTCAATATGCAGCGCAAAGGTTTTTATATTTATGTGGGAACTCAGGTGGTGATGCTGTTGCTTCCCTTTCTTTTTCTACGAAGTTTGGGAATGTCTTATCTAATGCTGATGCAAGCGGTATCGCTTATTTTTACGTTGCTCTTTATATTTATCTTCGCAGTATATCTGCCAAAGATGAAGTAAAAACATTCCAATTAGGCTCCTGCTGCTTCAATTATTTTGTCCACATCTATGTTCATCATGCAACGGAAATGCTTTTTCGGACAGGCGTCATAGCCCAATTTGCTGCACGGACGACATTTCAGGTGGTTCACCTCCACGATGGTGAAGTTCTGTGCATCCTTCGGATAATAGGGATACATACCAAACCCGGGAATGGTGTTTCCCCACACTGAAATCACTTTTTTCTTCAATGCTGCCGCAATATGCATCAAACCCGTGTCGGGCGTGATGACGCAGGAAGCCTGCTGCATGATGGAAGCCGATTGATTAAGGGAAATCATCCCACAAGCATTAAAAACACTGCTCCCAACCGCATCCGCCACTTGCTTCGCCTTCAGAAAATCTTCATTGCCGCCAAGCAAAACAACTGCTTTGTTGAGCTTCGTAATAATAGCAAGCATCTTCTCCACAGGAATCTGCTTCGTTTGTTGTTTGCTGCCTATCACCAATGCCACATATCCCTGCTGAAATGTTTCAGGAAAGAAATCCTTCAGGTTTATGTTATCCGATTCGGGGATAAAGAAATCGAGACCTTGCTGGTCGTTCTTCACATGGAGCTTTTTCACCGCATGAAAATAACGGTCAACGATGTGAACCTTCGGCAAAAGATTAATCCCCAAATTGGTCAGCAGCCATTTCTCTTTGTTGAGCTTATGAAAGGAAGCCGAAGCAACGCCTAAGTGCATCAACACTTGCGAAGAACGCAGATTTTTGTGCAAATCAATTATGAAGTCGTAGTTCTCGGATTTTAGTTGGGCGATAACTTCACTCGTTTTCTTATGTATGGTAAATATTTTATCAATAAAAGGGTTGCTAGCCACCAAAGGCAGATATTGTTGCTTGGTCAGATAATGCACCTCCACATCAGGAATCTGCTGTTTAACGCAACGAATCACAGGCGTAGTGAGCACTATGTCGCCTATAGAACTGAATCGGATTATTAATACTTTTTTGATGGTGCGCTGCATAGCAAGCAAAATTAATAAAAACTTTGGAAATAGAGCTTTTCTTTGCGAAATATTATTGGTTTTGGGATGCTAGTTTCGTGTAATAGTTTGTTGGTTTGAAAAAAGTTCATGCCGACTTCTTCTTTGCATCAATATTCTTATTATCTTTGCATAATGCAATTTATAGATACTCATACGCACCTCTATGCGGAAGAATTTCGCGAAGATATTGACCAGGTGGTGGCTCACGCCCTAGAGAATAAAGTGATAAAACTTATCCTGCCGGATATTGACAGTGAGACGCGCGATGCAATGATTGCGCTGCATACGCGCTATCCCGAACACTGTCCGATGATGATAGGTCTACATCCCACCTCAGTGAAAGCAAATTATCGCGAAGAGTTGGAAGCCATCGAAAGTATGATTGACCTGCACCCTTTTTGCGGCATAGGCGAAACGGGCATAGATTTGTATTGGGATAAGACTTTTTTGTCTCAGCAGATAGATTCCTTTACGGTTCAGGTGGAATTGGCACTTAAGCGAGATTTGCCGCTAGTGATTCATGCAAGAAAGTCTCTCAACGAAATCTTTTCGGCTTTGCATCCATACATAAACAAAGGTTTGAAAGGTATTTTTCACTGTTTTCCGGGCAACATACAAGAAGCACAACACGTGATAGACTTGGGCTTTCTCTTGGGCATTGGCGGCGTGGTGACTTACAAAAATGCGGGTATGGCAGAAGTGGTGAAGCATTTCGATTTGGAACATATCGTTCTGGAAACCGATTCCCCCTACCTCAGCCCGACACCCTTGCGCGGCAAACGCAACGATAGTGGCAACATTCCACTGATAGCAGCATGTGTAGCAGGATTGAAACATTGCGAAGTGGCAGAAGTGGCAGAAATAACGAGAGAGAATACAATGGAATTGTTTGGACTTGGCACCTTATAGCATGTAGAAATACACCCTGAACTTGAAGAAGCAAGGAACTCAAAATGCCGCTATAAAGAGGGTTGGAGTCAAAAAAAGTTTATCAATTTCCTAAATATAAAAGAATAAATTGTAATTTTACACTATGTTTTTGCTCGATACAGTCAATTAATATAAATAGAAAAGCAACACTAAACATAAAAAACAAATGATATGAACACAGGTACAATAAAATTTTACAACAGATTGCGAGGCTATGGCTTCATCATTCCATCGGACGGTGGTGTCGAACTTTTTTTTCATGCAACAGATATTGTTGGAGAAAAAGTAGCTGATAGTGATACCGTGGAGTATGAAACCGGCGAGGGTCGGGAAGGCATTCAAGCACGCACTGTAAAAAAGATTGGATCCACAACATTACCAACAGAAGAAGAATAGGCTAGCATTCATGGGCAGCGACCGATCCCTACAACCTATAAACATATTTCATAATGTAATGAACCAAAATCGTTCCTTATTAGTCATCTACACGGGTGGAACTATAGGCATGGTGCAGGATTCGGAATCGGGCAGCTTGTTGCCCTTCAATTTCGAGAACCTCTATCAATATATTCCGATATTAAAGAACTTTAATTATACCATAGATTTCTATGTGTTCGACACGCTGATAGATTCATCGAATGTGAGCCCTGCCTTTTGGATTCAGCTTGCGGAAGTGATAGAAAGTCGTTATGAATCCTACGATGGTTTTGTAGTTTTGCATGGCACCGACACCATGAGTTTCAGTGCGGCAATGTTGAGTTTCATGCTCGAAAATCTCAACAAACCAATTGTCTTCACAGGTTCGCAGTTGCCTTTGGGTGTTATCCGTACCGATGGGCGAGATAATTTTATAAATGCCATAGAGATTGCCGCCTCCTACGAAGACGACATGCCCATGGTACCCGAAGTATGCGTGTATTTCGACAATAAACTCTTCAGAGGCAATCGAACCACCAAATTTAATTCAGAGAACTTCAAAGCCTTTCTTTCGGTTAATTATCCTTTGCTTGCTGAGGTGGGTGTGAAAATAAAATACAATTCCCCCTATATCCAAAAACCCAATTTCAAGAAGCTTACCGTTTATAAAAACATTGATTGCAATGTGGCTTTGCTGAAGCTCTACCCGGGTATTTCCGAGCATCTTGTCCACGCTGTGTTGCAAACAATGGAACTCAAAGCCTTGGTATTGGAAACCTTTGGTTCGGGCAATGCACCTACAGATTCGTGGTTTATAGAGGCTATAGAACAAGCCATCAACAAGGGTATCATTGTTTATGTAGTGACACAATGCAATGGAGGTTCTGTAGAGATTGGCAAATATGAAACTAGTCGCGATTTAGGGCGAATAGGTGTCATCAGCGGTTACGATATCACTACTGAAGCAGCCATAACCAAGATGATGTTTTTGCTAGGTAATGTTGAATCAAAAGAATCTATCTACCAACTTTTGCAAACTTCAATGCGAGGGGAGATGACCATTTGAAAGCCAAAAAAAGACTGAATCAAATACCTTATACCAACTTCCGTTTCACTTCTGTTTGTTCGTAACCTTCAATAATATCATCTGCCTTTATATCGTTGAAATTTTCGATATTAAGTCCGCAATCTTGCCCAGCGAACGCTTCCTTAACATCGTCTTTAAAACGCTTCAGAGAGCCTAATTTGCCCGAATAAACAACAATACCGTTTCGGATAAGACGAACCAATGTTGCACGCGTAATTTTTCCATCCAAACACTGACAGCCAGCGATAGTACCAACTTTATTAATTTTGAATACTTCGCGAACTTCAAGATTGCAAACAATTTTCTCTTCAATCTCAGGTGTAAGCATACCTTCAATAGCTGATTTCAGCTCATTGATGGCATTATAAATTATCGAATACAAGCGAATATCAATTTGTTCTTGTTCTGCAAGCTTGCGTGCGCTCAAGGATGGACGCACTTGGAAGCCGATAATGATAGCATTGGAAGCTGAAGCCAGCAATACATCTGACTCGGTGATTTGTCCAACAGATTTATGAATCACATTGACCTGAACTTCTTCGTAAGATAGTTTCAACAAGGAATCTGACAAAGCTTCAATAGAGCCATCCACATCCCCTTTAATGATTACATTCAATTCTTTGAAATCACCAATAGCAATACGGCGACCGATTTCGTCGAGGGTGATATGCTTGTGAGTGCGGATACTTTGTTCACGTTGTAATTGGAATCTCTTATTCGCTATTTCCTTTGCTTCACGTTCGTCGCTCAATACATTAAATGAATCGCCAGCTTGTGGAGCACCATTTAAGCCTAACAGTAATACAGGTGTTGATGGTCCTGCATAATCTATCGGGGCATTACGTTCGTTATACATGGCTTTAACCCTACCAAAACTATGTCCGGCAAGAACCATATCACCAACACGTAACGATCCGTTTAACATTAATAATTTAGCAACATATCCCCTGCCCTTTTCGAGTGAAGATTCCAATACAGTGCCAATGGCATTGCGCTTTGGATTTGCCTTCAATTCGAGCATTTCTGATTCAAGTAATACTTTTTCAAGTAATTTATCTACATTGATGCCTTTTTTGGCTGATATTTCCTGACATTGATATTTTCCGCCCCAATCTTCCACAAGCATATTCATGGCTGCAAGAGCTTCTTTAATCTTTTCTGGATTTGCTCCAGCCTTATCAATCTTGTTAATAGCAAAAATGATGGGAACCTTAGCCGCTTGAGCATGGTTAATAGCTTCCACAGTTTGAGGCATCACGCTGTCATCCGCAGCTATCACGATGATTGCTATATCGGTAACTTTCGCACCACGAGCTCGCATAGCGGTGAACGCTTCGTGACCTGGTGTGTCGAGAAAGGTGATTTTTTTGTCATTTTCAAGCGTTACTTCGTAGGCACCTATATGTTGTGTGATACCTCCTGCTTCACCAGCAATAACATTTGCATTGCGGATATAATCGAGTAGTGATGTTTTTCCATGATCTACGTGACCCATAACGGTTACTATTGGTGGACGTTCTGCCAAATCCTTAGGATTATCATCTTCGGTTTGAACGGTTTCCTGAACCTCTGTACTAACAAATTCTGTTTTAAAACCAAACTCTTCGGCAACAATTGTCAAAACTTCTGCATCAAGACGTTGGTTGATGGAAACAAACAGACCCAAACTCATACAGGTCGAAATAATTTCGTTGACGGTTACTCCCATCAGCTTTGATAATTCATTTACCGTTACAAATTCGGTAACCATTAATGTTTTTTTATCTTCTTCTTGTTTCAGCATTTCCTCTTCTGCTTGAAGTTGGAATGCATCACGTTTCTGACGGCGATACTTAGAAGCTTTTGATTTTGAAGGAGCGCTCAATCGAGCCAATGTCTCACGAATTTGTTTTTGTATATCTTCATCCGACACCTCGGTGCGTAAAATGGGTTTAGCTTTTTGCTTCTTTATATTAGCTTTAGCCGCACCCGGATGTGGAGTAGCGGGTACAATTGGTCTCGCAACAGGTGTACCAGTACTAGGAACTTGTTGTTTGGTTTCGTTTTTAATCCGCTTACGTTTTTTCTTTTTTGAATTTTTATCCTCGGCTGAAGTTGCCACAGGCGACTTCTTAGGGGATGTAGTCGGCAACACAATAGTTCTAAGAATTGTGGGACCCGTCAGTTTGGCATATTGCGTTGTATGGAAATTGGCATCCGTTTTTTCTTCCGCAACAATTGGTTCCTCTTTTGAAAGAATAACTTCTTGTTCTCCATGCTCAATCTCAGGCACATTTGGAGTTTCCACTTTCGGTATGCTTACCTCTTCAGTTACTTGCGTTGTTTCAACACCGACACTAATTTCTTTTGGCGTATCTTCAACAACTTTAAGGGCATCTGCGATAGCTTCTTTCTTATGCTTTTCCGCTTTTTTCTTTTCTTCAGGGGTTTTCTTAGTAGGTTTCTTGTCATTCACCTTATCTAAATCAATGGTGCGAATGACTTTAGGTCCTAGCTGATCCGAAGTATCTTCAGGCTCAATTGGTTTTTCTTCAACAATAGGCTTATCAACTACCTCAATAATCGGTTCCACCTTTTTGGGAGGTTCGGGAACAACAATTTGAGGAGGGTCAGGAACAACTACAGGAGGTTCAGGAACAATGATGGTTTCGGGAACTTCAACAATCTTAGGTTTTTCCTCAACAACTTTTTTCTGTTCAGGCTTTGCTATAGGTTTGGGTTCTTCAATATGTTTTTTAGCAGGTTTCTCCGCCTCTTTGATAAACGGTGCGGGAACATTTTTAATGAACAAATCTTTATCCAGATCTTCATCTAAATCTCTTTCATGTTCCTTTGGTTTGATAGTAACAACGGTTTCTTGACGGGGAATACCTATATCAAGCTTTTTAGAAGTTTCTTTCAGTTGTTTTTCTGATTGAAATTCCTTTTGCAACATTGCATACATCTGGTCGGTAATCTTCCCGTTAGGATTACTTTCGATTTTAATTCCTTTATTACTAAGAAATTTAACCACAGTATCCACCTTTATATTGAACTCGATGGCTACCTTACTTAATCGGTGTGTTTTTGCGGTTTCTTCCATATTTTGCCTGTTGAATCAGTATTTTTATATTCTAAATTATTTTGACATCCAGTATTGTGGATAAAAATTATTCAAATTCTGATCTTAATATTTTTACTACTTCTTTAATAGTTTCTTCTTCCAAGTCGGTACGTTGCACCAAATCTTCAACAGGGATTTCAAGAATGGTTTTTGCGGTATCACAACCGATTTTCTTAAATTCATCAATTATCCATTGATCAATTTCATCTGAGAATTCTTGTAAATCCACATCCTCATAATCGGTATCTGCATCACGATAAACGTCAATTTCATATCCTGTTAGTTTGGATGCCAATTTGATGTTGTATCCGCCTTTGCCAATGGCAAGCGAAACTTGGTCGGGTTTCAAATATACATCGGCTTTCTTTCCCTTTTCATCTATCTTGATAGAAGAAACTTTTGCAGGACTTAACGAGCGTGTAATATACAAGGATGCATTAGAAGTGTAATTTATTACGTCAATATTTTCGTTGCGCAATTCACGTACTATGCCATGAATACGGGCACCTTTCATCCCAACACAAGCACCAACAGGGTCAATGCGGTCATCGTAAGACTCAACTGACACTTTTGCACGTTCGCCAGGGATTCTAACGATTTTCTTTATAGTGATTAAACCATCAAATACCTCGGGAACTTCAGATTCAAACAAACGTTCTAAGAAGGTTGGAGAAACACGCGAGAGGATAACTTGCGGCGAACCGTTTTTCATATCTACTTTCAAAACCACAGCTCGTATGGAATCGCCTTTGCGATAAAAGTCACTTGGAATTTGTTCTGATTTCGGCAGTATTAATTCGGTGCCATCATCATCCAATACTAAAATTTCCTTTTTCCACACTTGATACACTTCGCCAGTAACAATTTGTCCAACGCGGTCAATATAATCTTTATATATATTGTCTTTTTCGAATTCAAGAATTTTAGAAATCAGGTTTTGACGCATGGAAAGAATTTCGCGACGTCCGAAATCAACTAATTTCAATTCTTCAGAAACATCTTCGCCCACCTCGAAATCAGGCTCAATTTTGATAGCATCCGAATAGGAAATTTCTTTGTTTTCGTCAGTAACCTCGCCATCTTCCATAATGGTTCTTCTACGCCACACTTCCAAATCACCTTTATCTATATTCACAATAATGTCGAAATTTTCGTCTGAGCCATACTTTTTTATGAGCATGTGTCTGAACACATCCTCCAAAATACGCATCATCGTTTCGCGTTCAATATTCTTGAACTCTTTAAATTCCGAAAATGATTCAACTAAATTGATAGGTTCCATCTGTAAAATTCTTTAATTTATGTCTATTATTTATTATTAATCTTAATCACAATTTTTGCTTCTTTTATAACTGAAAAAGCAAGAATAACTTCCTGTTTTGGAGACTTCAGCTTTTTGTTTTCAGGCAGTAGCAATGTCAGGTTTGCGGCATCAAGGCTCAACAAGGTTCCCGTCATGGTTTTTCCTTCTTGCGTCACAATCTTCAAATCGTTTCCAATATTTTTTTGATATTGCCGCTGAAGTTTCAAGGGTTGGTCTAATCCTGCCGAAGAAACCTCCAATTCGAAATCTTCCGTTTCGCGGTCGAAGTTGGATTCGATGAAACGACTCAGCTTGGCGCAATCCTGAATATTCACTTGAGTGTCGGAATCTATATACACATTGATACGATTTCCACTGCGTACACGAACCTCCACCAAAAACAAATCTGTGTCCTGAAGCCATTCATTTACAAGTGTTAATATTTTTTCTGACGTTATCATAAATTTTAAAAAAAGAGGGGACTCACGTCCCCTCCACATCATTACCCTTTTACCTGTTGTCCGACCAGGAATCGAACCTGGACTCTTCTGAACCAAAATCAGACGTGTTGCCAATTACACCATCGGACAATCGAGGCTGCAAAATTACAAATTATTTCGATTAAAAAAACTTTTTTGTTCTTTTTTATTGAAAAAACATAACTTTCCATGATTTTTAAAACTTTTTTTATGGCTTCAAAATATTAATATACTATGGAATACAAAGTTTAACACATTCTTTTATTCATCATGACAAATTCTCATGCATCTTTGTTTTCTAGTGCATTAGTCAGTTAGTTTGCTTGTTTATTTCAAAATGGCTAGAATTTATAGGTTTCAATTATCTTATATTTTGGTCCCGTTGGGGTTAAAATACTTTCGTAAAGAATAAATTTATCTGTTTCTTGTTTTTCAAAGGGATTGGTCCGGTAACGATCTATCACGTGTTGAAAATGGGGTTTATCTGTCAAGGCATTAATTCGTCCTAGCGTTAAGTGTGGAACAAAATTCTGCCTGTCGTTGGGAAAACCTAAAGGAACAACGATTTCTTTGATGCGTTCCGACAAGTTGCTCAGGTTACCACCATCCTCAATGCCTAGCCATACGACACGGGGATTATAGCTGCTACCAAAGATTCCCAACTGCCCAAACGCTATCTCAAAAGGCAAAGTTGTGGTGATTTGTTTTAAGGCTACGGCAATAGCCTCCACCTTATCTTCGGGTGTTTCGCCGAAAAATTTCAGGGTGATGTGCAAATTTTCTTCTTCCACCCATTTAATTTTATCGGCAGATAAATGCTGTTTCAATTGCTGAAAAAGCTTATGTATGGCGGGTTGCAGCTCTATTTTGACTGCGGCAAAAATACGTTTCATAAAATTCTGAATAAAAACTTTGTAAAAGTATGAAATTTATTTCTAATTTTGCAGTCAAATCTTTTCGGGGGCGTTAGCTCAGTTGGCTAGAGTGTCAGACTGGCAGTCTGAAGGTCACGGGTTCGACTCCCGTACGCTCCACTTTAAGAAAGATAAAAGCCTTGTAAGGAATCATCTTACAAGGCTTTTTTAGTCTTTTAGGATTTAGGAAAAAACCACTAAGGCACAAAGATCACTAAGTTGCACTAAGAAATTAATCGCTTATCACTATTTTCCTCGTTTCAATTTGTTTATCATCTAGGATTAGTTTTAGAAATACAGCCTATGGCGATGCTTAAACTTACCATTTGGTTTCAGTTGGTGTTTTTTCCTTTGTACTAAAAGGATTTGGCGGCACGTTCTTCACAATTGAGCTCTCAGGTTTAACAGTTAGTTTCCAATGGTCAGCTGTATAATAATGTTTCGTGGCAGCAAGATCAATTATTCCGACAAGAGTGGTTACTGCGCCAATAAAAATAATAAACGCTACAGTGAATTCCGGTCCCATAGAGGCGCTGCCTTCCGTTCCATCGTAATTGTAGGTATGAATGTTATAATATCTTGATATTAGAGCTAAAGAAATTATACCTCCGACTGTAGTAGTTGCTCCAACAATGGCTGAAATACCTAATTTATGCTTATTAATTCTTACAATATCTTTGAGCAAAATTTTAATATCATTCACAGTCACTGATGAGTCTGTTATATATTTAATTTTACCGAATCCACTTATGCTATCCTTTCTACTTTCAATATAAATTCTTGCACCTATTCTAAAAAATTTAGGTTGTTTTGAAGGACCACTTTTGCTTTCCTTTGTGCTTTCAACAACTAAGACTTTTTTTTCTTTGATACTATCTTGCCCAAATATATTTCCAAGGCTTATAACGAAAATCAAAAACAAGACTACTTTTTTCATATCATCATTATTAAATTAAACCATCCGAAATCCACCACAAAGGTCGTAAAAAAAATCCACATACAAAAAAAAACTTCCAAAGAAATAAATATCTTTGGAAGTTTCTATAATTTTTTAAAGGTTAAATAAAATGTTTTAGGTTCCCGGAGGTGGGGGCGTGGTGCCGGGTTGAATCATGATGTTTAAAACCGTGTTTTGTCCGGTTTTAACTTCTAAGGAGTTAACACAAGTGATATGATTTGCTGCTGATGCCCATGCTTTGGTGCATTCGATGGGCACGTTGGCACACGAAAAGTTGCCTTGCGCATCGGTTCCGATAGGGTTGGCAACGTGTTCTAAAGAAATCAAACCATTGGAAGGTACTTGAAGGGTGATAGCATCCAAAAGTTTGCCGCTAACTGAGCCAACTTCGCCCGAAAGTTCGGGTTGTCCGCTCGGTGTGTTGTAAATAATATACGCTTTGTATTTTGATTCATCGCGTGTTAACCAATAATCTTTTCCATAAGTAAACATCTTAACGATGAGTGCATAGAGTTTGTTTGCTTTTGCCACACGTTGATGAGAGAGGCTTAAGCGTAAGAGTTCTGCATCATGAAATGCATCTAAACTTTCAATGAATTTGGTGGATAAAGTTTCTAATGCGGTAATCATTGCTGCTGTAATTCCTTTATCTGCTAAAGTAGCGAGATATAAGGTTGCCATCCGAGCCACGCGGGGTCCGACTACGGTCAGATGGTGGTCGTCGAGTTGGCTCAAGCCTTTTGTGCCAAAACGAATCCAGATGCCGCTGTTGATAGGATAAGCATCTTCAACGCGTACCATAAAACTGCGGATGAAAACTTTAAGGTCATCGGCAGCTTTGTCTTTTTTCTCACGAAGGTCCACTTCGTTGCCCAAGGCTTCCTCATCGGTGGGGAAGGCTCTAAGGTCTTCTAAAGTTGTTTCAACTTCATCTTTGAAGTCTTCGTCTATGCCGTAATCTGCCAAAACCACTGAGTCGCGTTCATACAAGGAAATGCATGTGTCTCCCTTCGTTTCGAGATAGGCATAAGCGAAGTTGAAATCAACTTTGCTATGGTCAATTGTCATACTTAAAAAAATTAGTTCGTAATTCGAGAGCAAAAGTACAACAATATTTTTATATACAAGCACAATGAATCATTTTTTACTAAAATATTTTTCATTATCAAGAAAAAGGCATAGAAATCCATCAATTTTAGTCAAAATATACCCAAAAGGGCGTTAGCAAGCTCCGGCAAGGCGTTAGCAAGCTCCGGCAGGGCATCCGCAAACTTCAGCAGGGCGTCCGCAAACTTCCGGATGGCGTCCGCAAACTTCAACAGGGCATCCGCAAACTTCAACAGGGCGTCCGCAACCTTCAGCAGGGCGTCCGCAACCTCCAGCAGGGCGTCCGCAAGGTCCAACAGGGCGTCCGCAAGGTCCAGCAGGGCACTTTTTTGCTTGCTAAGAGGTTTTTGGAGGTTGCGGAGAAGGTTTTTGGCTTTGCGAAAAGGATGGTGAAGTTTGCGTAAGGGTTTTTCTTGGATGCGTAGTGCCGATAAGGGTTTGCGGAGGGATTGACGATGTTAGCGGGATGGATTTTGGAGTATAAAAATGGATGGTTGAGGCTTGCTAAAGGTTTTTTGGGGGCGGCGGAAGGGTTTTTGGGGGCGGCGGAAGGCTTGCTGCGAAAAAACTCTTTGTTGTTCACGATTTGATACCGATTCGGCATGTTAGCAACATGATTTGGATTAAAATAATGTAGGGGGCAGAAGATTTTCTGCCCCTACAGGCATTTGAATGATGGGGAGGATGAGTGGAAATGATGATTAAAAGTCCAAGGGATTGCCCGTTGGCACGCGCGCCAAGGATGGGAGCGGATAGCCCACAGGGGCGTTATTCAGCCCCGAGGACTATGAGCGGACAGCCTGACCCCCCCGTTTTTCAGGGGGGGAGGCGCCCAAAGGAAAAAATCCAAGATCCAAATACCAAGATCCAAATACCAAGATCCAAATACCAAGGTTAAAGACCCAAGATCCAAATCCCAAATCCTAATAAGGAAAAAGGAGAGAAGAACTGCAGGAGGATGATATGAAGATAGAAGTTATATCCGTCTCCCCCCTTGGGATTTGGAATTTGGTATTTGGGTCTTGGGTCTTGCGTAGCTCCTCTCCTACCCCCTAAAAAAAAAACGAGCCCGTATCAATGTGATGCGGGCTCGTTTGGTTAATGAATCAATTTACTGTTGCCAGTCCACCTTCACGTTTTTGGTTCCCATGGAGGTTTTAACTCTGACTAAATAGATAGCAGATGATAGGTCTAGCTTAGCAGTGTAAACATTGCTGCTGGTTGGCGTGGCTTTGAAAATCATAGCTCCGGTGAGTGAATACACTTCGACGCCTTGAATTTCTTCGCCGGTTTGAGCCACCACGTTCAGTACGCTTGCAGTTTCGAACACATTGATATCAGAGTTGGTTAAAACCTCCGGTGTGCCTTTGAAGCGTATATAGAATCTGCCCGTTACTTCATCCGTTGGGAGTTCAAACTCATAAGAAGAGTTTTCGAATAATTGTTGTACTATTCCTTCCAAGCGGTCTTCCAGATAAACCGGCACATTTCTATCAACGGCAAATGCAGTTATTTTAGCTTTGTCGCCGGCAGTTCCAATGATGCCAAGAGGAATTATGGTGTTGGTGTCACTGATGGTGTTTATAACCAGTTTTTCACCGGACGTGGCTTCTGAATACATGCCGACAGGTAAACCATCGAAGAGTTTTTCAGAGTCAAACTCTTCATACGTTAGGCTTGCTTCCGGCTTTTTACAAATAGCCATTTCGTCGTAACCCATATCGGTTTCCGTTTTCAAACGAACCAAAATTTCAGTGTTCGAAGACTCTTTATAGAATGTTGAAGTGCTATGAGTACGAGCGGTTAGCGGTATAGTAATGCTTGGGCTCGTATAAGAAGCTTTTACAAAGAATCCTTGCAACGGAGAAATAAATGGTAAGGTTCCAGTTGGAACGCCAACACCGCTCAATGCATTATAGGTTCTGAAATAGGTGGTTGTGGTAACAGGAGCTCCATTAGCTAGTGTATTATCCCATAAATACAAAGTTGGGTTTACATTTGTTTTTACTACTTTCGTCCAATCTAAATAAGATGGGAACGGATTGGACACTAAATTCCAACTTTGAGTTGTAGTCGTACCACTGTAAGCTAATGCAATTGAATACACGTTAGGAGGTGCTAAGTAACCACTTAAAGATACCGGAGTTACAGATGTAAATGATAACGATGGACATACCGCATAACCAACAGTTGGTTGGAACATGGAGAGTGGAGAGGTTATGTTTGCCCCCCAATTATTTCCATTAGTGTAAGGTTTCATTTGGGTGTTACCACCAACTGGTGTGATGCTGGCGAGTGTTGCACCCGAGCCCTGAACAAACGGAGATCCAAACAAATGCCATTTATTATTCATCTCTCTTTTAACTGTAGCAGGTAAATTGACAGTATTTTCAATAAATGAAGCCCCGGAGGATACAACCAAACCGCCAACACCAGCATTATTTACGATAGCACCCAAAATGGAAATTTTGCTGTTTGGAGCTAAGGTAAGTGTTCTGCCGGAATTAATGGTAATATTCGTACTGTTACCACTTATTGAGACACCACTGATATGTATGCTATTATCAAAAATAATGTTTTTATCAATGGTGATAGGTCCAGATGTCAAAACAATTGTTTGTCCATCGAGCGACTGATCAAAATAAATAGTTCCATTGTTACATAAATTGGTTATAGCATTCCGCAAAGAACCGTTTCCATTATCTGCTGTGTTGGTTACGGTAGCTGTTGAGTTGCAAACATAAATTGTAAGTGTCCCGCTGTTATAGGTGAACGTGTAATTGTTCGAAGTCAGTCCACTTGGGATAATAGTATATGTGCCAACATTTATTGCTGTTGTGGCATTACCACTAAATACTAAGGAACCTCCCAGAGAAGCATAGGTATCACCATTTACAAAACCACTATAGCTTGCTGTAAATGACGTGCAGACCAAACCATCATAACTCTTTGTAATATTATCAGCAGTAACGTTTAACGGTTTAGGATTCACTGTCAAGCTATATACATTTGAATAAACCGAAGGACAATTTCCGCTTTGTACTAATGCTCTGTAAGACCAAGTACCAACAGTGGATGGAGTTTCTGAATAAGTAGCATTTGTATTTGTAATAATATTCCAACTTCCGGAATTAAGCTTCTTCTCCCAATTGAGGATGGTTCCAACATAAGAATTTAATGTTAAAGTGCCTGTTGAACTTCCATAAGTAATCGGGCTAGTACCTGTGATGCTACCACCATAAGAAACAGGGTAAACAATAAATGCCCCCGAAATAGCAGTGCTGACATCAGGTCCACAAGCACTATGCACAACACAATAATAATACAATGTGCCGGCAGTTGTTGCTAATGGGGTGTAGGTGCTAGAGTTTGTTCCAACAGCTATTCCTCCAGAAGTACTGGCAACTGAATTTTTATACCATTGGAAAGTTAGTGTTCCTGTTCCGGTTGCTGAAACAGAAATAGGAGTAAATGTTCCGTTCAAACATTGTGATTGACCGGCTGTTGATTGACCATTAATTGCTGTTGCAGGATTCACTATAAATGCACCAGAAATAGCACTTGTTACATCAGGTCCACAAGAACCATGAACAATACAATAATAATATGAAGTTCCAACAGTTGTTGCTAAAGGTGTGTAAGAATTGGAGTTTGTTCCAACTGTAGTGCCACCAGCAGCAATTGCAACCGTATTTTTATACCATTGAAAGCTTAAATTTGTACCAGTTGAAGAAACACTAATTGCTGTAAAAGCATCATTGATACATTGTGTTTGTGTTGCTGTAGATTGACTGTTGATTGCAGTTGCAGGATTCACTATAAATGCACCAGAAATAGCACTTGTTAGGTCATCACCACAATCACTATGAACAACACAATAGTAATACAATGTGCCAGCAGTAGTGGCTGAAGGTGTATAGGTGTTGGAGTTTATGCCTACAGCTGTTCCGCCTGAAGTAGTGGCTACAGTATTCTTAAACCATTGATAACCTAAAGTACCCGTTCCGCTCGCTGTTATGCTTATAGCAGTAAAGGTGCCATTGATACATTGGGTTTGCGATGCTGTAGATTGACTGCTAATTGCTGTTGCAGGATTCACAATAAATGCACCAGAAATTGCACTTGTTGCATCCTGTCCACAATTGCTATGAACAACACAATAGTAATACAATGTGCCAGCAGATGTTGCTAAAGGTATATAAGAATTAGAGTTTGTTCCAACAGGAGTTCCCCCCGAAGTACTAGCAACAGTATTCTTATACCATTGATAAGCTAAGGTTCCGGTCCCGCTTGCTGTTACACTTATTGCAGTAAAGGTTCCATTGATACATTGTGTTTGTATAGCTGTAGATTGGCTGCTGATTGCAGTAACTGGATTCACAACAAATGCGCCTGAAATGTCGCTTGTAGCATCTGGTCCACAACCACTATGAACAACACAATAATAATACAATGTGCCAGCAGATGTTGCTAAAGGTACATAAGAATTAGAGTTTGTTCCAACAGGAGTTCCTCCTGAAGTATTTGCAGAAGTGTTTTTATACCATTGATACACTATATTTCCTGATCCAATAGCTGTGAGACTAATTGCTGTAAAGGTTCCATTGATACATTGGGTTTGTCCACCTGTAGATTGATAGCTAATAGCAGTAAGAGAACTAACATTAAATGCACCGGAAATAGCACTAGTTTGCGGCGTTCCACAATCTCCACTTACAATACAATAGTAATACAGCGTACCAGTAATAGTTGCTTGAGGTGTATAGGTATTGGTTTGTGCTCCATTATTAGAACCAAGCGAGCTTCCACCTAAATTGCTAGAAGTAGTATTACTGTACCATTGATATACTAAATTAGAACCTGTTGCAGATACACTTATCGATGAGAACGTGCCATCTAGGCATTGAGATTGTGAAGCAGTGGATTGACTATTAATTGCAGTAGAAGGTTTCACAACAAATGCGCCTGAAATATCACTTGTAGCATCCTGTCCGCAACCACTATGTACAACACAATAGTAGTACCATGTTCCTGCAGTTGTTGCCAAAGGTACATAAGAATTAGAATTTGCACCAACAGGTGTTCCTCCAGAAGTATTTGCAGAAGTGTTTTTATACCATTGATACATTATATTTCCTGATCCAACTGCTGTGACACTAATTGCTGTAAAGGTTCCATTGAGACATTGTGTTTGTCCACCTGTAGATTGATAGCTAATAGCAGTAAGAGAACTAACATAAAATGCACCGGAAACAGCACTAGTTTGGGGAGTTCCACAATCTCCACTTACTACGCAATAATAATATAGCGTACCTACAGTAGTTGCTTGAGGTGTATATGTATTGGTTTGTGCGCCGTTATTAGAACCAAGCGAGCTGCCACCAATATTACTTGAAGTAGTATTGCTATACCATTGATATACTAAATTATTGCCTGTTGCATCTACACTTATTGATAAGAAAGTTCCATCAATACATTGAGATTGTGAAGCAGTTGATTGACTATTAATATGAGCATTTATGCAAGTATATACTCTAACTCCTAATCTATTGCTGCTTTCGCATCCATTTACTGTTTGACTTGCATAATATTTTTGTCCATTAAGCAATACAGTTGAAGAAGGCAATAAATTACCTTGTACAGGAGCATCATACCATTTAATAACAGAGCCAACAACCACTATGTCTGATAATGTTGAAGAAACAAACAATGTTTGAATCGAATCTCCAGTAGGAGCTTCAGGAATTGGATTAACCGTAAGTACAATTATATTTGAAGTGTTTTGGACACCTGATATACAAGTCTCACTTGAAGTCATCAAACAATAAACAGAATCTGAATTTCCATAATAATGGAATGTTGCCGAATGCCCGTCTTTCAGATCACCACCTACATACCAATCATAAGAAGGTGTGTTGCCTCCATGAGTTGGAGTAGCAGTAAAGGTTGCTAGATCGTTTTCGCAGATATGATTATTAGGAATAGAAATACTTACACTTGAAACAATAGCTGCAGGAGCTGTAATTGTAATGCTGCCGGAAACAGTCAAGCCATCACCATCTGTAACAGTCACAGAATAATTACCTGCATAGGTAACAATTGAATCCACAGTATATCCATTACTCCATATAAATGTGTAAGGTGATTGACCACCAGATACAATTGCTTTAGCTTTTCCGTTAGCGGATGAGTGACAAGAAGCCGGTGTTGCTGTTAATGTCAAATCCATGGCTCCGCCAATATGCTGGCTAAATTCATTGTCTGTAACATCATATTCCATTGGATTGCCATTACTGATTCTTCCGATTAAAGTTGTTTTTGAATCAACTACAGTCCATTGCATAGAAATTGGGATGGTTGCCGCGGTGTCAAGAGAAATTGCTTGCTGCCCAATTAATATCTCGCTTCCTTGATCGTTAATATAATATAAACCATAAGTTGCGTCACAAACATCATATCCAATGTTTTTAATTATAGCATCAATAGTTATTTGAGAACCACTAGCAGGAAGAGTATCACTAACATGGTGATAAGTATATATTAAATTAGGTGCTTGACCAACAATAATAGCACGAGTTGCTTCATTATTCAATTCATCGTTTTCTGTAATTTCATGATTATAGTCAATAATTGTTCTGATAATATGAATTCCACGTAAGTTAGAAGACCAAGTAGTAGGTAAATGTACAGTGTTGAAAGTTCCGCTCATTAAGCCTGGGACTCTTACAGTAATTAGATGTGTATTATCAACTTTGGTATATAAACTTAGAGAATCTGTGCTTGACATTCCAATGTTTTCATACGTTAAATCTAAACTTATTGGCTCATTTAAATCAGGATTTAAAAGAGATGGAGCAATATATTGTGATAAAACTCTGTAATCAGGCTTGTCAGTAATAACTACATTAACAATAAGAACATTATTTGTCTCGTCGCATTCTGTATAGTCAAAATTTGGATCAGCAGTCATCTTTACCTGATAAGTTCCAACCTGAGGAAATGCAAAGGCAGTAGGTAATTGTGCAGAGAAAGGACAAGAACAAACTGTACTACCACAATACGTAGAAGCATTACCTAAATTATTCCATCCAGCAGGAAGACCAGGACCTTGTACTTGGAACTTAATTTTTAAATCTGAAGCTTTATAAGTTCCAGAATTGTTAACTCCTACATTTAATAGAACAGGTTGGTTCTTTATGTGTGTGTAATCCCAGAATGCTCCACCACTGCAGAAATCAGACAGATAAAAATCCCAGCACAAAGAAGCGGAAGTTTCGTTATTAAATTCATTTGACTCATCAATTAAATGTCCAGGATCAACTGTCACGACTAATGAATTATTACCTAAAGCTGGTGTTGGCACAGTAACTGATATTTCATTTGAAAGCCCTTGAGCTAAACCAGAATGAGCATAGATATAATTATTTCCTGCAACATTGAAATTTATATTAAATGGTCCTGCAGCTATCAATCCATTATTTGCTACAGTTGCAAATATCGTAATCATACCTGGGTGAGATGGATCTACAGGATTAACCTTTATATTGGTGCATCCATAAACTGTTAAGTCAGGTTTGCAAGTGGTTAATGTTGTTGAGGTCGTAGCAGCGTTATTCAAATTGCTTATCTCAGCAACATTATCATCGCAATCTGCATGAAATACGAAAGTATAATTACCAATAACATGTGGAGAAGGCCAATCAAAGGTAATTGATGTGCATGTTAACGGGTTAATATAGTTAACAGCTTTGTATATGGTGTTTTGGAATATACCATCTTTAAAAATACTAACACTATTATTAAATGGTCCGGTACCAACTCCACCGATATTGTCTAAATTGAATGATATACTATTAAACTGGCATTCGTAGTTTTGACTTCCAACACCTCCAGATGCAACAATATCTGGTTGAGCTATGTGAACCATAATACATTCAGAGTTACTATTATTCCATTCATTGCATTCAGCAACATTATTATTAAAATCAGCAAATACAGAAATATATGTACCACCTAAAGTATTAAATGTTGTTGCTGGAATACTCACCACATAGGAAGCTCCAGGATTAAGAGCAGGAACATTAACATTACTTGAAGGATTAGGACTTCCATCTGGTGAGTCAATGTGCAATACGGAAGCAGAGCTAATTAGGTTACCTTGATTTGTAACAGTTACAGAGCCACTTATAGATTGTCCTTGTAGTATGTTGACGCAATTATTCCAATGGCACGAGCCAGGATTAACTGTTTGTGTCCATAAGCTAATTGAAGTTATTAAATCTGGGCAATGTACGTCCACGATGGGTGATGCAATAATTTCGAAAGAAGCTGTTGTATCACCGTCAAGAGTATAATCAGTTATATGGACATTTACATGATAAATACCAACAGGGTAAGGTGCATATATGCCTAAACAGTAATTACCTAATGAATTAGTATAAGTGGTTCCTGTTTGACCAGATTCTACCACAGTAAAGGTTACAGTAGCCCCGGCACAAGACGAATCAACAAGCTGAACTGCTGTTCCATGATACCATGCACTACCACATAAACTGATAGTGGAGTTTGAATATGCAACAGCTGGATTTGGGATAGCCGTTATCACAATTTTGCCAGGAAGAGTATAATTACCGTTCGTAAATGGTCGGATAGCTTGATTATCTAATTCATTTGGCTCATCTAAAATGTTTGTATAATCAATAAATACCTGCATAGGACACCATGCTGGAAGTGCAGGAGTTTGGATATTCCAAGAAACTGTGGTTGAACTATAAGCACCTAAATGAGGCACCACGATATCAGCAAAAACAGTACCTGGTGCAAATTGATTGACAAGGTGAACAACAAAATTATCTGCGGAGCGTCCTGAATAATTATGAATAACAGCACTAACTGTGATATTATCACCAGGATTTGGATTAGAATTGGAGAACGTTATATCATTCGCAAAAATTGAAATGTCAGCTTTTCTAAGAACACGTGGCTCTGTAACAGGTCCAAGTGTCACTGAGAAACTACCATCATCAACTGCTGTTACCAATGTTTTCCAATGATCCGATTCAGGTAATGTCGAAGCAATAAAATAATAATCTTTGCCATCTGTTACATCTTGATCACTGGGATCAACTTCCATCATATAATACAATCTGTCATTTGAGTTTGAATATGTTCCATTGCCTTCAAAATCAAGTTGAAGTCTTGGGTAAGTGACTGTTGGCATATCTCCGTCAACATCTGTATATCTTACTTCAAAACGATAATTGTCTGTAGGAGTACCGTCAGCAGGACTCACAACATGATTGACAAAACCAATATTATTGGTGTAAACTAAGGTAGGTGGATGATTGGTTGCGGCAGCTATAGTCCTACTTGCACAATAAGTCGTGTCACAAGGACCTTCTGCTCGTACAAAATATGTTGTACTTACTACTGGATTAATGCTAATTGAAGAACCCGTGCCTAGTAATATTCCACCGCAGGAACCTGAATACCAATGCCAAGTAGCCCCTGTTCCAAGTGAACCGCCTGAAACAGTTAGAGTTGAACTAACTCCTACCCATGCAGGTGCCGTTCCATTTATTGCCGTTGGAGCCGTTGACAAAGAATTTACATGTACTGAAGTATTTGCACAAGAAGTATTATTGCATGTTCCTTCTGCACGTACATAATAGTTAGTATTAGCTATCGGGCTAACATTCATTGATGATCCTACTCCAACTAATGTCCCATTACAGTTTCCTGAATACCAATACCAAGAAGCACCTGTTCCTAAAGAGCCACCAACGACAGTTAGTGTCGTACTCTCTCCCTCACAGATAGTAGTGATGCCAGAAATTGAGTGAGGAGCTAATGAAACATCATTCACTGTAATTGTTTTGTTGGCACAAATTGTATTATTACAAGCATTTTCAGCCCGAACATAATAAGTTGTGGTGCTTGTAGGATTAAATGAGGCTGATGATCCTGTCGCTAATGATGTACCACCACAAGTATTCGCATACCAATGCCACGATGCTCCATCTCCTAGACTACCTCCAACAACATAAAGAGTTGTGGAATTGCCGTTACAGATTAATGAAATTCCTGTAATATCTGTTGGATCCGTAGAAGGGGTACTAATTGGGACTATTACATCAAATCTAATTGAGCTTTCGCATCCATTTACTGTTTGACTAGCATAATAATGATTGCCACTAACCAAAGCAACCGTTGATGATAATGGGCTTCCACCACTGGAAACATTGTACCATTGTATTGCTGTACCAGTTGCTGATAAATTTGCAACAGTAGCTGATGCTGTAGAACAGAAAGATTGAGCTGCAGTCCCTGTTGGAGCAGCAGGTGTTGTATTGACAACAGCTGTTACATTTAATCTAGTAGGACTTTCGCAACCATTTAAAGTTTGACTAGCATAATAATGCGTACCATTAACTAAGGCTGCTGAACTAGACAAAGCTGTTCCACCCGAAGTAGCGGCATACCATTGAATAGCTGTGCCAGTTGCTGTTAAACTTGCTATTGTTGGTGAAGCAATCGAACAGAAAGTCTGAGGTGAAGAACCAGTGGGAGCAATTGGAGAAGTAGTAATATTAACAGTCACTTCAAATCGGTCATGACTTTCACAACCACTTACAGTTTGACTTGAAAAATAATGATTTCCATCAACTAATGATATTGAAGATGCTAAGGCAATACCACCACTCGAAGCAGCATACCATGTTATACCACTACCTGTTGCCACTAAATTTGCTACCGTTGGATTGTTTCCCGAACAGAAGGTTTGGGATGTAGCCCCACTTGGAGCAGTAGGAATATTATGAACGATTAGGTTTATGACATTGGAAGTATCACGAATGCCTGAAGCACAAGAAGCACTTGAAGTCAAAACACAATATACATTATCAGACACACCTGTGTATTGGAAAGTCGCAGTATGTCCTGATTGTAAAACGCCACCAATAACCCAATCATAATAAGGTGTATTGCCTCCATTCGTTGGATGTGCTGTGAACGTAACCATATCATTTTGACATACTGAAGACGATGATGCTGAAATTGTTACCCCTACAACTAGTGCGGCAGGTTCCATAATTGTTACGTTTCCTGTTACAGTTAAACCATCAATATCGGTAACTGTCAATGAATAATTACCTGCGGAAGAAGTAATTGAATCAATTGGATAGCCATTATTCCAAATATAGGAGAACGGAGGCTGACCACCAGATACATGGGCTTTTGCCTTTCCATTACTTAAACCATGACATGTAGCAGGGACTGTTGTAAAGGTTAATTCTAGCGATCCTCCAATTTTCTGACTGAATTCATTATCGGTAATATCGTATTCCATTGGATCTGCACCACTAATTCGACCAATTAGTGTTGTCTTGGATAAAACAACTGTCCATGGTACTGAAATAGTGACACTCTCGGCAGTATCTAATGAAATTGGTTGTTGGCCAATAAATACTTCTTGTCCTTGTTCATCTAAATAATAAAGGCTATAGGTTGCATTACAATTATCATAGCCAATATTCTTAATTGTAGCATTAATTGTTATTTGAGAACCGATTGCGGGGAGCGTGTCGTTTACATGGTGGGCAAGGAATAATAAATTTGGCGCCTTACCGACAATTACTGCTCTAGTAGCTTCATTATTCAATTCATCATTCTCAATGATTTCGTGGTTGTAATCAATAATTGTTCTGATAACATGAACTCCACGTACATTAGATGACCATGTAGGAACAACATGTATTGTTTTAAAAGCGCCACTCATTAATCCTGGTACACGAACTGTGTATAAATGTGTATTGTCCACTCTTGTATAAAAATCCAAAGAATCAGTGCTAGACATACCAATATTTTCATAGGTAATATCGATATCGATAGGTTCGTAAAGATCAGGATTTAATTTTGAAGGTGCTATATATTGAGATAAGACTCGATAATCAGGTTTATCTACAATAACAACGTTAACAATAAGAACGTTGTTTGTTTCATCACATTCAATATAATCATTGTTTGGATCTGCTGTCATTTTTACTTGATAAGTACCCACTTGTGGAAAAGCAAAGGCATTCGGCAACTGTGCTGAGAATGGGCACCAACAAGCAGTACTACCACAGAAAGTAGAAGCATTGCCTAAATTATTCCATCCAAGTGGAAGTCCTGGGCCACTAACTTCATATTTTATCTCAAGATCAGATGCTTTATAAATTCCAGAATTATTTATGCCAACATTTAAAATAACAGGTTGATTCTTTATATGAGTGTAATCCCAAAACGCTCCACCATAGCAGAAATCTGATAAATAAAAATCCCAACACAAGTTTGCAATTGCTACATTATTAGACTCATTAGATTCATCAATTAAATTGGCAGGGTCAACAGTAACAATTAGTGAATTGTTCCCGAATATTGGAGTTGGGACATTTATAGAAATTTCTCCTGATTGTCCTTGTACTAGACCAGGGTGTGCGTAATTATAGTTTGTTCCAGCCACATTAAAGTTAACATTAAAAGGTCCAGAAGCAGCTAAACCATAATTGGCTACAGTTGCATAAATAGTAATATTACCGGGATGCTGAGGATCTACAGGCTCTACTTTTAAATTTGTACAGCCGTAAACAGTTAAATCCGGTTTGCAGTCAGTTAAGACCGTATATAAAGTAACATTATTATTAAGATTACTAATTTCAGCAACTTGATCAAAACAATCCGCATGGAATTCGAATGTGTAATTACCCGTTAAATGTGGCGAAGGATAATCAAACGTAATAGATGTACAAGTTAGAGCTGGTATATTACTTATTGTTTTATATAGGGTGGTAAGAAGAATTCCATTTCTATAAATAGCCAAGCTATTATTGAACGAACCTGTTGCAACACCTCCAGTATTATCTAATGAAAAAGTAATACTATTAAATTGGCATTGATAATATTGGTTATATATATATCCTGAAGCAACAATATCCGGTTGAGCAGGATGTACCATAATACATACCGAGTTGTTATTATTCCACTCATTACATTCGTTTACGTCATTATTATAATCTGCATACGAAGAAACATAGGTGCCACCTAAGTTATTAAATGCCATGGAAGGAATATTGACAGTATAAGAAGCTCCAGGATTTAAAATTGGAATATTAAAATTACCCGAAGGATTCGGTACTCCATCTGGGGCGTAAAGATGTAAAACTGAAGCAGCACTCACACCATTTCCTTGATTTGTGACAGTTGCAGTTCCGCTTAATGATTGTCCTAGAAGAATGTTAATGCAATTATTCCAATGACAAGATCCAGGACTTACTGTCTGTGATCCAATATTAATTGAAGAAACTAAATCAGGACAGATAACAACTGGAGGAGCAATTATCTCGAAAGTTGCTGTAGTATCACCATTTAAAGTGTAATCAGTAATATGTACATTCACGTGATATATACCAGCAGGATAAGGCACATAAATACCAAAACAATAATTTCCTAAAGAATTAGAATAAGTGCTTCCAGTTTGTCCAGTCTCGACAATATTGTATGTTACTGTAGCACCGGCACAAGATGAATCGAGTAATTGAACTGCTGTTCCATGATACCAGGCACTTCCACATAAACTTATCGTAGAATAGGAATAAGCGACAGGAGGACTTGGGTGTGCCGTAATAACAATTTTACCAGGTAAAGTATAGTTTCCATTTGTAAATGGGCGTATTGCCTGATTATCTAGCTCATTAGGTTCATTTAAGACATTCGTATAATCAATAAATACTTGCATTGGACACCATGCTGGTAAAGCAGGAGTTTGAATATTCCAGGAAACAGTAGTAGCGCTGTATGCACCTAAATGAGGAACGACAATATCTCCATAAATTGTGCCAGGATCAAATTGATTTACGAGGTGTACCACAAAATTATCTGCTGACCTTCCGGAATAATTATGAATAACCGCATTAACGGTAATAATATCTCCAGGATTTGGATGAGAATTAGAGAAAGTTATATCATTTGCAAATATAGAAATGTCAGATTCACTAAGTACTTTTGGTTCTTGTACAGGTCCTAATACAACCGAAAAGCTACCATCATTAACTGCTGTTATTGATGATTTCCAATTTTGGGATTCAGGTAAGGATGATACGATGTAATAATAGTCTTTTCCATCTGTTACATCTTGATCACTTGGGTCAACTTCCAACATATAGTACAACCTGTCATTTGTGTTTGTGAATATTCCATTACCTTCGAAATCTAATTGAAGTCTAGGATATGTTGCAGCTGGTAAATCGCCGTCAACATCAGTATATCTTACTTCATAACGGTAATTATCAGTTGGAGTACCATCATAAGGACGAACTATATGATTGACAAAACCTGTATTATTTGTGTAGGTTAAAGTTGGAGGATGATTTGTAGCAGCTAAAATGTACCTACTAGCACAGGAAGTTGTATCACAAGGACTTTCTGCACGAACATAATAAGTTGTATTAACTAATGGATTAACACTGACTGATGACCCAGTACCAACTGGTGTTCCCCCACATGAACCGGAATACCAATGCCAGGAAGATCCTGTTCCAAGTGAACCTCCGAAAACGGTAAGTGTTGAACTAATTCCAATCCATTGGGAAGGTGTTCCATGAATAGCAGTTGGAGCTGTAGATAGCGTATTGACATTAACTGTTGCAGATACGCAGTAAGTATTGTTGCAAGTACCTTCTGCACGAACATAATAGGTTGTGTTCACAGACGGGCTAACATTAATCGAGGTTCCTGACCCCACAGCAGTTCCATTACAGCTTCCTGAATACCAATGCCAAGAAGCACCAGTGCCAAGTGAACCACCAACTAAAGAAAGAGTCGTATTTCCACCTATACAAATAGTTGTATTTCCTGTTATTGAAGTGGGAGCTCCAGAAACATCATTTACGGTAACTGTTGTACTAGTGCAATTTGTATTATTACAAACATTTTCTGCCCTTACGTAATATATTTTTGTACTTGTAGGGCTAACAAGTGCCGATGCACCGGTAGCGATTGTTGTACCACCGCAGCTGTTAGCATACCAATGCCAAGAAGCTCCAACTCCGAGGCTGCCACCAACAACAGAAAGAGTAGTATTATTACCATTGCAAATTAAAGTAGTTCCACTTACCCCATAAGGATCAGATGAAGGAGTATGTAATGTTACTGTTACATTTAATCTAGTAATGCTTTCACAACCGTTTACAGTTTGACTGGCATAATAATGATTGCCACTAACCAATGCGTCTATTGATGCGATAGGACTTCCCCCGCTTGAAACATCATACCATTGAACATTTGCACCTGTAGCTAATAGATTTGCAACCGTGGGTGAAGATTCAGAACAGAAAGCCTGAGCTGCTGTTCCTGTCGGTGCAGAAGGTGTTGTATATACGGTAGCAAGTACATTTAATCTAGTAGCACTTTCGCAACCAACAAATTGAGATGCATAATAATGAGCACCATTCACTAAAGCTGTTGAGGAAGATAATGCAGTGCCACCATTTGCATAAGCATACCATTGTATTACTGTTCCTGTTACCGTCAAATCTGCAATAGTAGGTGAAGTAGCGGAACAGAAAGTTTGTGGAGATGATCCTATTGGAGCACTTGGTGATATAATAATAGTAACAATTACATCAAATCTTGCTGAACTTTCGCAACCACTTGAGGTTTGACTGGCAAAATAATGATTACCATCTACTAATGCTGTATTAGATGCTAATGCATTACCACCACTTGAAGCTATATACCATTTTATATTGCTACCTGTAGCAGTTAAATTAGCAACTGTTGGAGAATTCCCAGAGCAAAAGGTTTGCGAAGATGCTCCAGTTGGAGCTGTAGGATTTGCGTTTATTGTTGCAATTACATCAAGTCTTGTAGTACTTTCACAACCATTTGATGTTTGACTTGCATAATAATGATTACCACTTACCAAAGCATCTGAAGAAGATAATGGACTTCCACCACTTGAGGCACTATACCATTGAATATTGACACCTGATGCGGCTAAGTTCGCAACAGTAGGTAATGATTCTAAGCAGAATGATTGTGCAGAGGATCCAGTAGGTGCAGATGGTGTTGTATATACTATTGCTTGTATAGTTAACCTAGTAGCACTTTCGCAACCTACATACTGAGTTGCATAGTAATGAGCACCATTTACAAGAGGTGTGGAGGCCGGTAACGCAGAGCCACCGCTAGCAACAGCATACCATTGGATTGCTGTTCCAGTTACATTCAAATTTGCTATTGTTGGATTAGAAGTGGAACAGAAAGTTTGCGGAGACAAACCTGTTGGAGCGCTCGGTGATATTATTATTGATACAATTACTTCAAATCTGTCCGAACTTTCGCAACCACTTGAGGTTTGACTAGCAAAATAATGATTGCCATTCACTAAAGTTAAAGATGATGCCAATGCGCTACCACCACTAAAAGCAGCATACCATTTTATATTACTACCCATTGCAACTAAGTCAGCTACTGTATGCGAATTTCCTGAACAGAAGGTTTGAGCTGAGCCACCGTAAGGAGCACTTGGTGTAGTATTGATTGTTGCTGTCACATCCAATCTATTTGTACTTTCACACCCGTTTGTAGATTGACTAGCGTAATAATGATTACCACTTATCAAAGCATCTGAAGATGATAAAGGTGTACCCCCACTTGATGCGCTATACCATTGAATAGCTGTTCCTGTAGCAGCTAAATTTGCAACAGTAGGTGATGCTCCTGAACAGAAGGATTGAGCTACAGACCCTGTTGGAGCATTAGGTGTTGAATACACGGTTGCTAAAATATTTAATCTGGTAGAACTTTCACAACCATTTGTTGTTTGAGTTGCATAATAA
>CAIOJS010000152.1 GCA_903858655.1 uncultured bacterium
GACACCTTTAATTATAGTAGTCAGTTCTTCATCGCTCATTTGTTCTGGCAAATAATTTTGAATAATACCTGCCTGAAACGATTCGACATCGGCTAAATCTTGTCTCCCTTTGGTGCTATAAATCTCCGCCGTTTCACGCCGTTGCTTCACTAAGCGTTGCAGAATTTTGATTTCAGCATCTTCGTCCACATCTCCCGTGCCACCCTTTTCAGATTTAGCTAATAGCAAAGCAGATTTAATGGCACGTAAGGCTTCAAGCTTATCTTTGTCTCTGGCAAGCATAGCTTGTTTGATGTCTTCATTTATTTTTATTTCTAAGCTCATGATTTTTTAGTCAACATTATCGTGTAAATAAGAATTAGGCTTTATTTCATTTTTTTTCTCATCATCAGTGCCCATAGAAAGTTTTGAGATTTCTGATTCCGAAGAAGGAACTGTATTCAGCAAGGTCACATTACGACGAATATACGCTGGTTCTTTTTCCAGTTCGTTGAGTCCTTCCGGTTGTTTGAGTTTTTGGCTCATTTCCTTCAAACGAAGTCTGCGTTCGCGATCTTTAATAGTCATCGTTTCGCTTTCAATTGAAACCGGAGGGGCGTCAACTTCATTAGAAACGACGTTGTTTGGCGGAGTTGATTCGTTATTAACAGGCTCCTCATTCGCATTGTCTTTAACAAAGAGAAACATTTCTCCAGAATTAGAAACAGGTTGAAAATTTATTTTTGGTTCACTATAGGGTTGCTGTGAAATAAAGGACGTAGAATTAAAAGACGTATTCTCTTTTTCGGAAACTATGGTATTTTGAGCATCTTCTTTCTTTTCTTCAAACTTAAAATTCTTGATAACCACTTTCATTTCATCGTCAACAGCGGGAGTTACAACAGGAACCGGAGCAGAAACTTTTTCTTTATCAAGGCTTAGAACAATCTTTTCGACTTCTTTAGCAGGCGAATATTCAAGATTTTTATCAGCAGCAAATCCTGTAGCAATTAATGTTACGCTGATTTTAGCACCTAAGGATTCATCATTACCATTTCCCCATATAATTTCAGCAGTAGAACCGGCTGCCTGTTGAATAAAATCCGTGATTTCCGACACTTCATCCATAGAAATTTCTTCGCATCCCGATGAAATATACAACAAGATATTTTGCGCTCCTGTGATATCGCTATCATCCAACAAAGGTGATGACAAAGCCAATTCAACTGCTTTAATTGCTCTGTTTTCTCCTTCTGCCAAACCTGTGCCCATAATGGCAGCACCGCTATCACGCATAACAGTGTTCACGTCATTAAAGTCAACATTGATATAACCGGTAACCGTAATGATTTCAGCAATTCCTTTGGCAGCAATGGTAAGGATATTATCTGCTTTTTCAAATGCTTCGGAAAGCTTCAAATCACCATGAAGTTGACGCAATTTATCATTACAAATTATCAAAAGCGTGTCAACATATTTACGCAATTCTTCCAAACCTTGTTCTGCCTGCTGTTGTCTCTTTCTGCCTTCAAATGAAAATGGAAGTGTTACTATTCCCACCGTGAGTATGCCCATTTCTTTCGCAATTTGAGCAATGACCGGAGCAGCACCTGTACCTGTTCCACCACCCATACCTGCAGTGATGAATACCATTTTAGTGTTTTGCTCCAGTATTTCTTTAATGTCATCAATAGTTTCGAGTGCGGCTTTTCTTCCTGTTTCAGGAATGGAACCTGCACCCATACCATTGGTAAGCGTGGCGCCAAGTTTGATTTTGTTTGGAATTGGGCTGGTCTCTAAGGCTTGTTGATCGGTGTTTGAAATGATAAAATCAACCCCTTTTATTCCTTGGTTGTACATAAAAGTAACGGCATTGCTGCCGCCACCACCGACTCCAATTACCTTAATAATTGAAGATGAGTTTTTTGGACTGTCGAATTTTATTGCCATATCTTTGCTAAATTAGGGTACTAAAATAGTCTAAATTTATTAGTTTGAGTTAAGCAAAAAAAATATTTATCAACCGCCCTTTGTTAATTCATTATTTGTTAGAAACCATGCGCATCTTGCCCAAATTTTTCTTTCAACAAAGATAAATAATATCTTCAACATGCATCTAATAAATATGTAGAAATATAAAAAATAAGGGAAATGGGATGGGGGTTTTCTGAAATATCGAAGGTTGGGATATGCCATGGCATGTCACTATAAAAAAAATTCCGAAAAACATTTGCTTAACAAGTAACGCAGATATGTTGTAGATTTATTTAATAATTTAATATAAAAAAACGATAGCCTCAAGCTGTCCTTTTTTTATATAGATGTTTTTCAACCACATATAATACTTTTTGTAATAAAAATGCTTTGCAAGCGCAACTTTTTATAGGTTGCTTCCACAAATATAGTGGTAGCTTCCACAAATTGAATAGTTGCTTCCAACCATAGTATGGTAGCTTCCAACCATAGCACGGTTGCTTTCATCCTTAGTATGGTTGCTTTCATCCTTAGTATGGTTGCTTTCATCCTTAGTATGGTTGCTTCCAACCACTGAGAGGTTACTTCCAACCACTGAGAGGTTGCTTCCAACCATTGAGAGGTTGCTTCCATCCTTTGTAAGGTTGGAAGCATCCTTTGTAAGGATGGAAGCATCCTTTCAAAAGATGGCTATGCAAAATGTTAATTTATCTGAGTCTTTTTTTTATTAGCTTGTATGATAGGCGTTTGTGTGTTTTATAAATTTTGAAATATTTAACTAAAATCATGCTTTGATGATTTATTGTTTTTTTCGAAAAATGTCATCATAAAAGAAATTTAAAAAGAATAGAAATACAAATTAAACAGAACAAAACAGTAACGTCACATTCTTAATTCGTAGTGGTAACCTCAGGAATTAGAATAATATTCAGGCAGATATTTCAATACCTGTCTGTTTCACCACAGCTATAATCGGGGAAGCATCATCAGAAGTAAAACGTTTTAATCCCACAGCAAGGGGTTCAATTCGATGGTCCACTTTGCAGGTGAACAACCAAGGTTTTGACAACACATAATCGTCATCCGTATCAAACTGACTCGAAACCAATAACACATCAATATCACTTTCGATATTCGCCTCATTGCGTGCATAACTGCCATATAGATAAGCCTTATCTATGGCGATTCCCGCCTGTTTCAACACCAATAAATAGGCACGAATAATGTTTATAGCATCTGTTTGAGACATTCTAATAGGTTAATTTAATATTTAACTTCTTAAGAGAATAAAAGAAAACACCTTATTTGATAACAAACTCCCCATCTGATCGCCTATTTCTAAACAACAAAAAGACCAATAAACTTACTACCATCGCACTAAACACAATGACGAAGGTGTCGTCAGAGCGCCCGAAGGTGTCGAAGTTGGCTTTGAGCAAACCTTTAGCCGAAAGGAAAGCCACACAAACGGCTATACCATTGTTCATAAAATGAATCATAATAGGAATCCATAAATTGCCCGACCAATAAAATATGTAACCCAAATATATGCCAAGCAGAAACCTTGGGATAAAACCATAAAACTGCATGTGAATAGCGCTAAAAATAAAGGCAGTTATCAGCACCGCCACATGAATGTTTCCAAACCATTCATTAAATATCCTTTGCAGCACACCTCTAAAAAAGAGCTCCTCTCCGATGGCAGGCAAGATGGCAATCATCATCATATTCACCACGAAACCCCAACCGGAAGGCGTGTTTAGGAAAGCCGTGGTGACTTCTGCGGCTTGCGCTTCCGAGCTTTTCATCCATTGTTCGATGCCCGAAAACATTTGTGGAAACGACATGCGGGCGTTCACTTCGCCTATCCAATTGATGAAAGGCAAACCAACTATCACAACCGCCAATGCAAACATCAGGAAAACACCGGAGATATGTCTTTTTAATCGGACATACCTGAACAGTTTATCTCCTGCGAAAAGCGAAAAAACAAGAGAAGGGATAATAAATAGCGCAAATTGATTCACGATTTGAAGATACTTTAGTTTCGAAACGATGTCGGGCTTAGAAAAATCATAGCCATGCGACAGGCTCTCTAAAAAAGAGCGTCCATAAAAAGGGATTGCCAAAACCATCCCCAATATATTCACAAAGAATAAGCTTCCGGCTAAAATTAGTATAAAATATAAAAGTTTCAAGGCAGGAGCTTGCCTCTTCAAAACAGGATGTATGATCATAAAAAAATTAGATTTGAGTACAATATTACAAATTTTTGGCGAGATATGAATAATTCTTTTTATTTTTACGCATTATTTCTGCAAGTGCCTTTATCTAAATGAAGCGGATTTAAGAAAAAACAACGCTAAGAGATTATTGATTAGATAGATTATGAAAACGATACTGAAAACATACTTACGAGCCAATCAAAATTCATTGCATAAAAAAGCGGACATATTGCTTTTTGCAATGCTTATGGGGTTTTTCTGTGTAAAGTTTTATTCAAGTAATATCAAAGCTTTCCCCGGCAATATTCATACGTGGGCGCAAGGCGATAGATATGCCTTGGCATTAAACTTTCAACGAAACGGATTTGATTTGTTCCATCCACAGACTTTTAATTTAAAACCACAATTTCCGGCTAAGGCTCCGCTTAGTAATGAGAAGGGAATAACACAAGTGGATTGTCCCATTCACGAATATGTTATTGCTGCCATAATGACTTTTGTTAGGAACAACAGTCCACTCATTTTTCGTTTATACAATTTAATTTATGCGTTGATAGGATTCTTTTTTCTGTATCGTTTAGTAAGGCATAACACTCACTCCAATATAAAATCCATTGCTGTAATTATATTTGCCTTTTTATCTCCAGTGCTGGTGTACTATTTTGATGGATTCCTGCCTTCCATTAGTTCGTTGGCAAGCGCATTAATAGGGTATTATTTCTTCTTCGAGTACCGTCGAAACAGGGTTTTTAAGAATCTTGTGTTAGCAGTTACTTTTGTTTTTATTGCAGCGCTAAGCCGTACACCGTATGGATTGTTTCTTGGCGCCATGTTTTGTCAAATACTTTATGATGCTATATTTAAGGGTATAAAAAAGAATGTAAAGCCCATCTTGATATTCCTGATAGCATTCATTATTTTAGGTGCGTATTTCATGTATAATAAATGGCTGGCTAAAACCTATGGTTCGGTTTTCTTAATGAACATTATGCCTGTTACCAATATGAAAGAAATTCGCGACATATTTAAGCATATATATGATTCGTGGTTCCTGTCTTATTTCACAATATTTCAATATATTGCTTTCATCGTATTGTTAATCCTTTTTATTTTTAATTGGATAA
>CAIOJS010000153.1 GCA_903858655.1 uncultured bacterium
CGGACAGATATGTGATACTAATTCCCGAAATCATGAATTATCAATTTTATTTGCCATACAATTAAACAACCATATAAACGGAGGTCTTTTTTATAAAGGATATGATTTTGGTGAAAAAAATAAGTACTATGATAAAATATTATCTAAACCAATGTTGTCTCTTACATTAGGAGTAAAATATAAAAATGTATTTCAGATATTAGACTTTTCATACAATAATATGAAAGGATTTTATTCACTTGATTTAGGACATGATCATAGTACAGTAAATTATTTTGCTTATCAAGGGTGGTATGATTTCCTTAAAAAAAAGAAATTTCCGTTAAAACCTTTACTTGCCTTGAATGTTGCCTATGTTGATAAAAAATACGAATTTTTATCTTCAATAGATTACGGAGGCAATGTTTATTCGAATGATTATAAAGATTATTCAAAAGCTCTTTTAATTCAGATACCTATTGGAATTTATTTTGATTTTAAAGGATTTTTTGTGTCTATTTCTTACAATCTTCAAGCATTTGCATGGATTAAAGGAAGCTTTAAAGATCAACAAAATATTTCAGGAATAAATACTTGGTCAAAATATACAACAGATAGCTTTAAAGGAAATTCAACAAATAGTTATTTTGAAAAACAGAAAAGCAATTTTAGTTTACGCTTTGGGTATAATTTAAAAATTAAAGCTAAATGAAAAATCGTTTGCTTTTGTATAATCTTTACAATTATGTAGCAACAGAAGGATATATACGAAATATTTTTTATTTCATATACTTCTTTTTAAGAAGGCGCAATATTATATTTTCAATAAATAATAAAAAAAATTTGCATTCATCTGCGTTGCGGAGCATCCGCGTTATCAGCGTTCCAATTCCCCATCATCAAAGTTCGATATGCTTCCGAAACCAATCAAACGTAATCTTCAATCCTGCTGAAATTTTAATTTGCGGGTCGTAACCTAGCATTTGTTGCGCTTTGGAGATATCGGCAAGGGAGTCTTTTATGTCGCCCGGGCGTTCGGGGACATAGATGGGGTCAAGGGTGGCAGCGGAAATTTCTTTTATCAGAAAGAATAGTTGATTGACGCTTGTCCGGTCGCCACAGGCGATGTTAAACACGTTTGCCAAGGCATCTTTATGTGTTGTGAAGGTTGCTTTTATGTTAGCCTGCACGGCATTTTCTACAAAGGTGAAATCACGCGTTTGAGAGCCATCGCCATGGATGGGATGCGCCGTGTGGGTCAATATCCCCTTCATAAAAAGCGGCATAACGGCAGCATAAGCGCCCTGTGGACTTTGTTTGGGACCAAATACGTTGAAATAGCGCAAGCCTATAATTTCTAAGTTATAGCATCGGGCAAACACATTTGCGTATAATTCGTTCACATATTTGCTGACGGCATAAGGCGACAAGGGATTGCCGATAGCGTCTTCGGTTTTGGGCAAAGTGGGACTGTCGCCATACACACTTGAGGAACTAGCGTACACCAAACGTTTGACGTCCGTTTCTTTTGCCGCCACCAGCATATTCAGGAAGCCATTCACATTGTTCTGATTGGTGGCAATCGGGTCTTTTATGCTGCGTGGCACCGAACCCAATGCAGCTTGGTGCATCACATAATCTATGCCCTTGCAGGCTTGCATACATTGCGGTGCATCCACGATGTCGCCTTCAATAAATTCAACGTTGGGAAGGCTCAAGAAAGGTGCTATGTTGTGTTTGAAACCTGTGGAAAGGTTGTCGAGGATGCGAATGGAGCCTGCGCGGTGCTTCACCAAATATTCCACGATGTTGGAGCCGATGAAGCCAGCGCCTCCCGTAACCAAGAAACTGTATTGGGAAATATTCTCAGTATGATACGCGGATTCGTACATCTAGCGTTGGTGGTATTGTTGTTCGTAGTATTTCAAATAGTCGCCGCTGGTGATGTTGGTGAGCCACGCTGAATTCGCCAAATACCAATCTACTGTTTTCGCGAGGCCTTCCTCAAATTGCAAAGAGGGTTTCCAACCCAAGTCGCGTGTTAGTTTTGCTGAGTCGATTGCATAACGCAAATCGTGACCTGCTCGGTCTTTCACGTAGGTGATTAACTGGGCTGAGGTGCCCGGGTTTCTGCCCAGTTTGTTGTCCATAATTTTGCAGAGCAGATGCACCAAATCAATATTTTTCCATTCGTTGTAGCCGCCGATGTTATAGGTTTCGCCGTTCACGCCTTTATGAAAAATGACGTCAATAGCCCGTGCATGGTCAACGACATAGAGCCAATCGCGGACATTTTCGCCTTTGCCATATACGGGGAGCGGCTTCCCGGTGATGATATTATGTATCATGAGGGGGATTAACTTCTCGGGGAAATGGTTTGGACCATAATTGTTGGAGCAATTTGACACCACGATGGGCAATCCGTAGGTATGGAAATAGGCTCTCACCAAATGGTCGGAGCTTGCTTTAGAGGCGGAATACGGACTGCGGGGGTCGTAAGCGGTTTCCTCAGTAAAAAAGCCCTCCTCCCCTAACGAGCCATATACCTCATCGGTGGAGATATGATAGAAACGTTTGTCATTTGCTGCGTCTTTCCAGTTGGCACGTGCAGCATTCAAAAGGGTAACGGTGCCGATGATATTGGTGGTTACAAACTCCATGGGGTTAGAGATGGAGCGGTCCACATGGGATTCAGCCGCCAAATGGATGACGCCATCGAATTGATATTGTTGAAAAAGCTGTTGGACAAACTCGGCATCGGTGATGTCACCTTTCACGAAAGTGTAGTTAGGGGCGTTTTCCACATCTACAAGGTTTTGGAGGTTGCCCGCGTAGGTTAGTTTGTCAAGATTGACAATGGCATAGTCGGGATAGGTATTGACAAAAAGGCGCACCACATGCGAGCCAATGAAACCAGCTCCGCCGGTAATTAATACAGTTTTTTTCACAACAATATATTTTTAGTTTTTCTTTTCAGATAATTTGAGTTCCCAGTTCCAGGCAGAAAGCATCATGTCGTCGAGTCCTCTTTCGGCTTTCCAGCCAAGGACTGTGTTGGCTAAATGCGTGTCTGCCCAAATTTTTTCTACATCTCCCGCCCTACGACTGACAATTTTATAATTGAGTTTTCGCCCCGAAACCCGTTCGAAAGCTTGTATGGCTTCCAACACAGAATATCCGTTACCTGTGGCTAGATTAAAGACTTCGCAGGGGGCATCATTCTTTTGATTTATCAAACGTTTCAATGCCAACACATGTGCTTTTGCCAAATCCACCACATGAATATAATCGCGGATGCAGGTGCCGTCGGGCGTATCGTAATTATCACCGAACACTTGTAAACAATCGCGTTTTCCGATGGCAGTTTGTGTGATGAAGGGCACAAGATTATTTGGAATACCGATGGGCAACTCGCCAATCAAAGCCGACTCGTGTGCTCCAATGGGGTTGAAATATCGAAGCATGATAGCCTTCAGTGGGCTCGCTTTGATGGTATCGGAGATAATATCCTCCGCAATTTGTTTGGTGTTGCCATAAGGCGATAAAGCTTTTTGAATGGCAGCGTTCTCGTCAACGGGAAGTGTTTCCGGTTGTCCGTAGATGGTGCAGGAAGAAGAAAACACGAGGGTGTTGACGTTATATTCTCGCATCGAATTCAATAGATTCACCAAAGAGAACAGGTTGTTTTGATAGTATTTTAATGGAAACTCGGTGGATTCGCCTACCGCTTTGAAGGCGGCGAAATGTATCACCCCGACGATGTCAGGATGTTTCGCGAATAAAGCTTTGGTTTGCGCTGCATCTGCCAAATCTATATGTTCAAACACAGGCCGGATATTTGTTATGCTTTCAATAGCATCCACCACCTCTGCAAAAGAATTGGATAAATTGTCAGCAATTACCACATCAAATCCGTGTTGCTGTAACTCAACGATGGTGTGCGCGCCAATATATCCCGTGCCTCCGGTTACCAGAATCTTCATTGCTTATAAACTCCAATAGGCTAAACCTTTTATTTTTCCGCGGAAGATACCTTTCACATCCACCAAAATACATTTTTCGGCTGCCAAGTTCAAGAAATATTCCTGCTGTAAGTCAGCATAATCGTTGTGGGAAACGGCAACAATAATAGCGTCATACTTTCCGCTTGGTTTTTCCACAATCTCGAAGCCATATTCGTGTTTCACCTCCGCTGCGTTGGCGAAAGGATCCACCACATCAACGTTTAAACCGTATGTTTTCAATTCACTCACCACATCAGCCACTCTCGAATTTCGGATGTCGGACACATTTTCCTTAAACGTGACGCCCATCACCAGGATGCGCGAACTCAACACATTTTTGCCTGTGGCGATAATTTTCTTGACGGTTTGTTTTGCGATATAAAAACCCATAGAATCATTGACAAACCGTCCTGAATTTATGATCTGCGCATGATAGCGGAATTCTTTAGCTTTGTAGGTGAGATAGTAGGGGTCAACGCCTATGCAGTGTCCGCCTACCAAGCCCGGGTAGAACTTTAAGAAATTCCATTTGGTTCCTGCCGCTTCCAACACCTCAAAAGTATTTATGCCCATGCGGTTGAAAATGATAGACAATTCGTTCATCAAGGCAATGTTTACATCGCGTTGGGTATTTTCGATAATCTTCGCTGATTCGGCAACTTTAATGCAGGAAGCTCTATGCACTCCGGCTATCACCACGAGTTCGTACACTTTTGCCACGATGTCTAAGGATTCGTCGTCGCAACCTGAAACCACTTTGGTAATGGTGGTAATGGTGTGGTCTTTGTCGCCCGGGTTAATGCGTTCGGGAGAAAAGCCAACCTTGAAGTCTTTAATGAATTTTAATCCTGATACCTCTTCCAAGATAGGGATACAATCTTCTTCGGTGCAGCCCGGATACACGGTGGATTCATACACGACGTAATCGCCTTTTTTCAAAACTTTCCCCACGGTGCGTGTCGCTGCCAACAAAGGTTTCAATTCGGGCAGGTTATGATTATCAATCGGTGTAGGTACGGCTACAATATGGAAGGTGGCGTCTTTCAGGTCGTCAACCTTTGCAGTGAAAAGAATATCACATCCTTCGAAAGCTGAGGCAGGGAGTTCCTCGCTCGGATCCATATTGTTCTTCATCATTTCAACGCGATCCTCTTTTATGTCGAAACCTATAACCTGAATTTTTTTTGCAAACTCCAACGCAATAGGCAATCCAACATATCCCAATCCGATGACGGATAATTTTGTTTGTTTTGCTAATAATTGTTCGTAAAGATTCATGATGTGCTATTTATATTATTTTTGTTTTTTAAAGTTTATATCGCGAACGGCATAAATTCGCTCGATGATTTCCACGACTTTCAATCCTTCGAGGGCATTGGTCGTGATGCTTGTTCTGCCTTTCAGAGTTTCCACAACATTTTCGATGATAAAATGATGGTTGGCAGCAGAGCCTTTGTAAGCGCCATAGTCATTGGCAGGGTTTGCGGCAGCAATTTCGGGGAGTGTATAGTCTTTGATATGGCAATAATCTATCTCGTTCATGTATTGCCCGCCAATTTTTATGGTTCCGTTTGAGCCGACCATAGTGATGCTGCTTTCGAGATTTTGATTCCACACCGAGGTGGAATAATTCAAACAACCGATACCTCCGTTGATGAATTTGAAGTTTACAAAACCTGAATCTTCGAAATCAGTAAGGTCTTGATGATTGTTGTCGGCAAAAACGCCTTGGATGTTATCAATATCGCCAAACAGCCAGTACATGATGTCAATGAAGTGCGAGAATTGGGTAAACAGAGTGCCGCCATCCAGAGCTTGATCGCCTTTCCAGTTTCCTTTTTTATAATAACGTTCGTCTCTGTTCCAATAGCAATTCAGTTGCACCAGATAGATGTCGCCCAATATCTTTTTTTCGATAACATCTTTTATCCAAACAGAAGGGGGTGAATAACGATTTTGCATCACCAAAAATAGATGTTTGGACACTTGCAGACTTTTGTAAATGACTTGCTCAACCGATGATTTGGTTAAACCCATAGGTTTTTCGCAAACCACATGTTTGAAAGCATTCAAGGATTTAAAGGTATGGTCCACATGCAAACCATTAGGCGTGCAAACGTTCACAACATCTATATCCAAATCGGCAGCAAGCATCTCTTCAATAGAACTAAAAAATGGAACATCATACTGTTCTATTCCCAATTCAGATTTGGGTTTTATATCGCAGAGGGCTATTAATTCGGCTTCGGGATTGCGCGTAATCATCTCGGCATGACGTTTGCCAATGTGACCACAGCCCACCACTGCGAACTTTATTTTTTCATTTTCAGATTTTAACTTCACCATAATAGTTTAGGTTTATTCACAAGAGGTGCAGGTTAATGTTCCATTCATGCAATTTGAAATTGCGGAATCACGATAACTTTCCGCTTCGCTTTTTCCACACGATTTCAGGAGATTGTCCATATTTGTCGTCAAAAATGCACTATTACAATTCATGTCGTGCATGGCTTTGCAATATTCTTCCTTCATGAGCTTACAATCATCACAGCCTGATTTGGCACAACGCGTGAAGAAAATCAGAGCGAAAAAAACAGGTACAATCATTAGTCTTTTCATAATTTATATTTTTGAAACATTGCCGTTTTCTAATTTATATTTTTCATGGCTTTCCTCGCATTCGGCAAAGCCTTCCGCATTAAAATGCAAGCGTTGACCAAATTCGCTAATCCAACCGATTTGTTTGGCAGGATTTCCGACCACCAAGGCATAAGGCGGCACTTCTTTGGTCACAACGGCACCTGCACCGATGAAAGCGTATTCACCAATATTATGTCCACAAACAATGGTGGCATTGGCACCGATAGAAGCTCCTTTTTTCACAATGGTCTTCATGTATTGATCTTTGCGAATCACAGCGCTGCGCGGATTGATGACATTGGTGAACACCATTGAAGGACCTAAAAATACATCGTCTTCGCAGATAACGCCCGTGTAGAGCGAAACATTATTTTGGATTTTCACATTGCTGCCCAAAATCACCCCGGGCGACACCACCACATTTTGTCCGATGTTGCAGTTTTCGCCAATCTCGCTATTCGACATGATATGCGTGAAATGCCATATCTTGGTTCCGTTGCCAATAACACAGCCCGAATCAACAATAGCGCTTTCGTGTGCAAAATAGGTTTTTTCCATAACCAAAAATCTCGTGGAGTTATTGATTTATAAATTCTAAAACTGAAGAAGTGATATGCTGCAATTGCTCCTCATCGAGCTCGGTGTGCATGGGCAATGAGAAAACTGTTTTGCACAGCATTTCCGTCACAGGAAAATCGCCCTCTTTGTAACGTGGGTCGAGATAGGCTTTTTGCAGATGCAAAGGAACAGGATAATAAATCATGGCAGGCACTTCTTTGGTGGTCAAAAACTCTACCAACTTAAACCTGTCCACGTCCGTCGTAACTAAGGTATATTGATGAAACACATGGTTGGAGTTTTTGAATCGCGCAGGTGTCTTTAATTTGGGATGATTTGCAAAAGCCTTATCATAGAAAGCGGCTGCCTTTTGGCGTTGCGCGATATATTCGTCGAGATGCTTTAGTTTGATATCCAAAATAGCTGCTTGTATGCTGTCCAAACGTGAATTTACGCCTATCATATCATGATAATACCGAACGGTCATGCCATGATTCACAATTTGGCGGAGTTTCAATGCCAAATCATCATCATTGGTAAACACGGCACCACCATCACCATAACATCCTAAATTTTTTGAAGGAAAGAATGAGGTGCAGCCCACTATGCTGATAGTTCCTGCTTTTTTCTTTGTGCCATCTTTAAAGAAATAATCAGCTCCTATTGCCTGACAATTATCTTCAATGATATGCAGATGGTATTTCTCAGCAATGTCCATGATAGCTTCCATATCGGCAGCTTGTCCGAACAAATGAACGGGGACAATCGCCTTGGTTTTCGGGGTAACAGCACGTTCGATAGCTTTCGGGTCTATATTGAAAGTATCAGGGTCAACATCTACCAAAACAGGTGTCAATCCCAACAAGGCTATGACTTCTGCGGTGGCAATAAAAGTGAATGACGTGGTGATAACCTCATCGCCGGGTTGCAAACCCAAAGCCATCATCGAAACTTGAAGGGCGTCGGTGCCATTGGCACAAGGGATAACATGTTTTACACCAAGGTAAGCTTCGAGGTTCTTTTGAAATTTATGTACCGCAGGTCCATTAATAAATGCAGTGGAATCAATCACTTCAAGCACTGCAGCATCTATTTCGGGTTTAATTTTTTCGTATTGACTTTTCAGGTCAACCATATTGATTTTACGCATACTATATAATTTGTTCTAGAATCGGTTTAATAATTTTTGCAAAGATAAATCTTTATAACTAAAAAAAGCGATAATATGTATATCTTTACACCAAAATCTTTAGAAAAATAGTATTTTTGTCGAATAAAAACTTCAGCATGTCAAAACTTTATATTGTCCCAACTCCGATTGGAAACTTAGAAGATATTACTTTACGGGCTTTACGCATCTTGAAAGAAGCCGATTTGATTTTAGCCGAAGACACTCGCACGAGCAGTGTGCTGCTGAAACATTATGACATTCCAACAAAATTATATGCCTACCATCAGTTTAATGAGCATCAGAAATTAGACACGGTTTTGCATCGTATTGAATCGGGCGAAACCATTGCCTTGATCAGCGATGCAGGCACTCCGGGGATATCCGACCCGGGATTTCTTTTGGTGCGCGAATGTGTACGGGCGGGTATTGAGGTGGAATGTCTGCCGGGTGCTACGGCTTTTGTCCCTGCCTTAGTGGTGTCGGGCATCCCCTGCGATACGTTTTTCTTTGAAGGTTTCCTACCACACAAAAAAGGCAGACAAACCCGACTCACCTATTTGGCACAGTTGGACCATACTATTATACTGTACGAATCGCCCCATCGCATCCACAAAACCATACAACAATGCGGCGAATTTTTTGGTGGCGAACGCCAAGCGGTCATCGTTCGCGAATTGACCAAGATACATGAAGAAATTTTGCGAGGCACTCTGACGGAAGTAGGATTGTCCATAGCTGAGCGTGTGTTGAAGGGGGAGATTGTGGTTATTATTGAAGGAAAACCTGAATTAAAAAAGTTATTGGTTGATTAGGTTGAATGGTTATTAGTGGTCATTAATGGTCATTTGTCATTGATGGTTGAATTGTTCTATTGTTTTATTGTTGAGGTGGAAGAGAGGCAGAGACTATAATAGAATAGAGGATGCCGGGGGGAGACTTCAATAAACCATTTACACTATATTTCACCCAAACGTTTTAATTCCCAAAAACATTTCGCCGTTGCGTTGATGTCAACGGCGGCATTATGGGCTTCGTCGAAACCTGTGTGGAACAGCTTGTAATGCAGTTCGGACAGTTTGGGCCACTTGTAACCATAAGGACCCTGCAATGCACAAAAGTTTGTGGTGCTTTGCATGGTACAAATCTTTCTTTTTGTTGCGGTGGAATCGTGCATGCGGTTTCTTAGAAATTCAGCGCCAACAATTTTCTCATCAAAACTCATATTGTGTGCCACCAGAAATTCCGCCTCGCCGATTAAAGCCTGAAAGTTTTCCAATACCATCAAAAGTGCTTTCCCCTCTTGGATGGCTTTTTCGTTCGAGATGCCGTGAATTCTTGATGCTTCCAACGGAATGGTAAAGCCTTCCGGTTTTATGATATAGTCGCCGCCGTCAATTTTGTTTCCATGTTGGTCATATAACAAATACGCTAATTGAACCAATCGGGGCCAGTTGTTTAAATCGCTTAGCGGTGCTTTCCAATTTTTTGGAAGTCCTGTTGTTTCGGTATCAAAGAATAAATACATATTTATGTTTTAGTATTAGTAATTTAGTATGACGCATTTATATTTTAAACGTAAAGCCACCCCATTTCTATTGGCTTGATGTAGCAATCCTTAGTTTTAATATTGCTGCAAATATACATATTATTTCTCAATGGTGAAAAGATGTCCCACTTCTCAATTGTGGCAGCGAAGGGACTTCATTAGACAGAGTGCGACATTACAAACTTTTGTTGGTAGCAAAGCTTATTGGGATATCATTGAATAAGGTAGAATATTAGCATTACTCAGGTATTAAGTTACTTTATGACCAACCAAAATTTCTAGTGCTTTAAAGAAAAATTGTCTATTACAAAGCATTTGTAATGGTATTTTATTTTGGTTACCTGATTTAAAAAAGAATAGAATTTTTTCAAAGTTTTTATGTTCAATATAGAGATCAGTACCTTTAATATATATCTTACTTATTTCATCAAATTTATATGTGAACTTTTCATTTTCTTTTAAAAAGGTAATGTAGCCTAATCCAATCCTTACAAATGGCGTCCATGGTAAAATAATGAACTCAAGATAACCATTTTCTTCAATTGTTTTTTCCATGCGATCAAGTAAAAATATGGTCCAATGTTTTTCAGCTTCTATATTTAACCAATATTTCGGATACTCATAAATACTTGGATTATAACCTATGGAAGTGTACTCACCACCATCTTGATATATAGGTTTTTTTGTATTTCTATTAATCCATGCAAATTGATAATTGACTTTCATCTGAGCATTATTTAGTTGACGAGGCTGAAAAATTGATATAAAGTCTGTAATATCATTGAAATTGATTTCAATATCATCGACTAAGTTTCCCTTAAAATCTTTAAACTGATAAAAAGCGAAGCCATTAATACCAATATATAAATTAAAGTGTTCAAATTTTAACAGTTCTCTTTTTGAATAAAAGATAATAAAACATATTAATATACCGATAAATAACCAACCAATAATAATATAAATTAACGGAAATGTCGGGTAGTTGGTTACAATATAAAAAAATGATTAATTTTGTGGCAAAAATTATTATTAATTTAAAACCGCAAAATTATGAAAACAACACAAAATTTTTTAACCTCAATAGGAATAACAGTAATTACAAATGCACCTAATCTTATTAATTCACAAATTACACAAACTCAAATGCAAACATTTTTACTTATTTTAACCCCATTAATAACTTTTGTTTTTTCTTTTTGGATTATTTATTATTTAGATAAAACAAAAAATAAAACCATTAAAATACTTGAGAATAGTATTGAATTTATTAGATTGTATCAAAAAATGATTCATACTGTTGAAAAACGTAAAATACAGTTTTTATATAAGTGTATTAGGGCGGGTAAAGATATTCAATTGAAAGAACCTAAATATCTTAATGATTTTGAAATTGAATTATTAGTTGATTTGAGCAAAAAAATCGGAAGTAATATAGAAGATTTGTATAAAGAATTAAATATCGGAATAGAAGATGAACATAATTGAAATAGCCCAAAAATTTCCAACGGAAATTGATGTTATAAAGCATTTTGAGAAAGTCCGCTGGGGCAAAAATATTAAATGTCCTTTCTGCAAATCAAAAAATATTGGCACACGAAATAAAGATTTCCGTTGGCACTGCAAAGAATGTCAAAAATCCTTTAGTGTTACCACTGGTACAAAATTACATGATACCAGATTGCCACTAAAGATATGGCTATTTGCTTTTGGTTTAATCAGTGATGCAAAAAAGGGTATTTCATCAAAACAACTTGAACGAAATTTAGGTGTACATTATGAAACTGCATGGACAATGTATCATAAAATTCGCGAAATGATGATGGTTGAAAATAATGAAGTTATGCTTTCGGATGTAACTGAAATTGATAGTACTTTTATTGGTGGCAAACCAAGAAAATTCCAATATGAAAAAAAAGGAACTCCTCTTATTATTCCTGAATTAGATAGTCAAAAATTAGAATATGAGAAAATGGGATTTGAATTCAATGAAGGAATTTATAAGAAACCTGCTAAAATTGGGAATCAAAAAAGAGGCAAAGGGGTTGCAGACTATAAAGAAACTGTTGCGGGTATAGTTCAACGTGGTGGCGATGTATTTGCTGAAGTGGTCAAAAATACTAACTTTTCAGCCTTGAAAAAAATTATTGACAAACATGTTTTAAAAGATGATTCTGTTCTTTTAATGGATAAAGATACATCACAAGTTAAATTAGGTAAAATTATAGATAACATCGTAATAGACCATTCTAAAATGTATTCCTACAATGGATTAAATACAAATAGCATTGAAAGTTTTTGGGCAATTATAAAACGGCAAATAATGGGGCAACATCACCACGTAAGTCCGAAGCTATTAAATAACTATGTTCAGGAAGTTGTCTTTAAGTATAATAACAGGCATGAAGACGATATGTTTGAAACATTATTGAAAATTTCAATGTCAAGTAATAAATAAGCAAACCATCAAACCGATAATTCCGTAA